>CAYYHB010000080.1:0-17537 GCA_964471395.1 uncultured Burkholderiales bacterium
CCCACGACCAGGAGGAGGCCCTCAGCACCTCCGACCGGGTGGCCGTCATGAACGCGGGCAGGGTGGAGCAGGTGGATGCGCCCCGGGCCATCTACGAGCGCCCCTCTACCCGCTTTGTGGCCGACTTCATCGGCACCGCCAACTTCCTGCCCGCCACCGTCCGCGCCGTCAGCAATGGTCGCTCCACGGTGGTGCTGGCTGACGGTGTCACCCTGGTGGCCCCTTCGGCCGAGAAGGCCCCCGTGGGCGCGGCCGTCGAGCTGTCAGTGCGGCCCGAGCGGCTCTGGCTCACCCGTGAGCCCGGGACCAATGGCTCCAACTGCTTGCCCGCCCGGGTCACCGAGTGCACCTACATGGGCCCGGTCACCCGCTACACCGTCGAGGTCGCTGACGGCGTGCGATTGACCACCGAGCAGCAGAACCAGGAGCTGGTGGACGGCTACCATACCGGCGAGTCGGTCTTCTTGCAGTGGCAACCCTCCAGCGGCACCCTGTTGCCCGTCGAGGCTCGTTGACAAGGGCCCAGGCCCCCCTCTCCATCCTCAACCACTCCCGAATGTCACGGCGCTCGTTCCTGGGCTGCCTGGCGGCCGGGGCCTTGCTCAGCTCGTGCTCGAGCTCGCACAAGACGCTGAACTTCTACAACTGGGCCAACTACATCGGCGAGACCACCGTGGGTGACTTCCAGAAAGCCACCGGCATCCGGGTCAACCAGGACACGTTCAGCTCCCAGGACGTGCTCTTCGCCAAGCTCAAGATCGGGCTCGAGGGCTACGATCTGGTGGTGGCCACCGACTACATGGTGCGACGCCTCATCAAGCACCAGCTGCTGGCACCGTTGCAGGGCGTGCAGGGCCTCGAGGGGCTGCTGCCGCGCTTTCAACGCAAACCCTGGGACCCGGAGCACCGCTTCAGCGTGCCTTACCTCTGGGGCACCACGGGAGTGGCCTTCAATACCAATTACGCCCGCCCCATCCCCGACTCGCTCAACGTCTTGTGGGAGCCTCGCTACAAGAACCGCATCGGCATGCTCAACGAAAAGCGCGACACCATCGGGGCTGCCCTGCTCAAGCTGGGCCTGGACGGCAACTCGGTGCGCCCCGAAGACCTCGAGCGCGCCCAGACGGCCCTGCTCGAGCAAAAACCGCTGGTGCGCAAGTACAGCACCGACATGATCGACGACCTGGTGCGCCAGGAGTTCCACGTTGCCCTGGGCTACTCGGGCGACGTGGGACAGGCCCACGACTCGCTACCCGAGTTGGGCTACGTCATCCCCCGGGAAGGCGGCTACCTCTGGGCCGACAACCTGTGTATCCCGCACGACGCGCCTCATTACGAGGCTGCCATCGCCTTCGTCAACTTCGTGCTCAAGCCAGAAGTGGCCGCCGCCATCACCGACACGGTGGGCTACCCAAACGCCGTGGCCCGGGCCCGCCAACTGGTCGATCCCAAGCTTCTGGACAATCCCCTCGGCTACGCCCCCGAGCAGATGCTCGAGCAGACCATCTTCCAGGAAGATCTGGGCCCGGGCGAGCGCCTCTGGGACCGGGTCTGGGAGAAAGTGAAGTTGCACAGCGCATGAAACAGCGTACGGCCTGGCTCCTGGTGCTGCCGATGGTGGGCTGGCTGGTGTTCTTCTACCTCTTGCCGCTGGGGGCGGTGGCCCTGCAGAGCTTCCACCAGGTCACCCCCGACTACGAGATCGGCAAGGAATGGACGCTGGAGAACTACCGCCGGGCCCTGAACCCGGACTATTACCCGGTGGTGCTCCGGTCGGCCGGCTACGCCGCCGCCACCACGCTTGCCTGCCTGGTGCTGGGCTACCCTCTGGCTTACTTCATCGCCCTCCACGGCGGACGGCACAAGAGCCTGTTCTTGCTGCTCTTGATGCTTCCGTTTTGGACCTCGTACCTGGTGCGCACTTACTGCTGGATGACCTTGCTGCAGACCGAGGGCCTGCTCAACATGGTGCTCTTTGAGCCCTGGCTCGGTCGCCCGCTGGACATGCTGGCCACCGATGGCTCGGTCATCCTGGGCCTGACCTACGGCTTCCTGCCCTTTGCGACCCTGCCCATCTACGTGGCCCTGGAGCGCATCGACCGCAGCCTGTTGGAGGCCTCGGCCGACCTGGGCGGCTCCCCCACCTCAACCTTGCTCAAGGTCGTTCTGCCGTTGTCGCGCCCGGGCGTCATTGCGGCCACCCTGCTCACCTTCGTTCCGGCCATGGGCGACTTCGTGACCCCCGAGCTCTTGGGCGGACCGAGCACGATTACCATCGGCCAGGCCATCCAGGAGCAGTATCTGCAGCTCTTCGACTGGCCTTTCGGGGCCGCCCTGGCCCTGCTCTTGATGGTGCTGATGCTCGTCGGCATCGCCCTTTATGTGCGCCTGTCCGGCTCCGAGCGGGTGCTGGCGTGAAGCGCTCCCCCATTCTGCTGGCCTACACCGTGCTGGTGTATCTGTTCTTATATGCCCCGGTGCTGGTCATGGCTCTCTACAGCTTCAATCGGGACCCGCGCAACGCCGTCTGGAAGGGCTTCACCCTGGAGTGGTACGCCAGACTATTGCAGGACAGCGAGATCCAGCGGGCCCTGCTCAACAGCCTCCAGGTCGGCCTCATCGCCACAATGGCGGCCACCGTGCTGGGCACCATGGCCGCCCTGGCCCTGACCCGCTATCGATTCCGGATGCAGGGAGCGCTGAGTGGCCTGGTTTTCCTGCCCATGGTGGTGCCCGAGGTGGTCATGGGAACCTCGCTGCTGGCTTTCCTGGCCGCCATCGGATGGAAGCTCTCGCTCTCAACCATCATCGTGGCCCATATCGCCTTCTGCGTCTCCTACGTGACCATCACCGTGCGGGCCCGCCTGGCCGGGATGGACTTTCGCCTGGAGGAGGCGGCCGCCGATCTGGGCGCCGGGCCCTGGGACACCTTCCGCCTGGTCACCCTCCCCCGCATCCTGCCCGGCGTCATCTCGGGCGCCCTGCTCTGCCTGACCATCAGCATCGACGACTTCGTGGTCACCTTCTTCACCCAGGGGATCGGCTCGGGAACCCTGCCGATCCGCATCTACAGCATGGTCAAAACCGGCATCACGCCTGAGATCAACGCGGTCTCGACGCTGATGCTGCTGGCCACGTTCAGCCTCATGCTGCTCTATGGGCGCCTCGGCTCAGGGCAGGAACCGTCCCGGGCTCGCTGAACCTACCGGTCCGGCCGCCAGCAGGCGGCCCGGACCTCCGGCACAATAAAGTCGCGCGGCCTGAAGCCGTGCCGGGGATGTTGGCCGCGCTCAGCGAGGCGCCCATGTTCAAGAACCAGATTCAGGGACTGCAATCGGCCGGTGGGGCCACTCTGGAAGAGCGCCGGCGGATGATCCGGGTGCGCTGCTACTGTCACGTCGAGGTGCAGCAGGGCGAGGAGAAGCTCAAGGGCGTGGTGACCGACCTGGGCGTGGATGGCCTGCGGCTCAAGTGCCCCAGCAAGCTGGCCGAGGGCTCCCAGGTGAGCATCCACTACAACGGTGCCGCCGATGCGGGCGGAGTTCGCTGCCAGGTGATCTGGAGCCAGCCTCACGCCCGCTACGTCGAGAGCGTCAGCGGGCTTCGCTATGACGACTCGAGCGACAATCTGCGTGCCTCCTGGGTCAGGTTGGTGCTGCAAGAGCTGGGCTTTGACGAGAGCCGGGTCTACCAGAAACGCAAGTTCATCCGGGCCAACGCCTCCATCCCGGCCCGCCTGGAAGCGCCCGACAAGAGCCAGCTCAACTGCCGGGTGGTCAACCTGGGCGTGGGCGGGGCCCTGGTGGAGCTGAACGAGGAGTTTCCCCGCGACACCCGCCTGCAACTGGACATGAGCCTGTGGCGCATCCTGCCCACCCTGAGCCTGCCGGGGCTGGTGGTGGACTCGCGCCGCGACGCCGAGACCGGCCTGGTGCTCTCGGGCCTCCGCTTTGGTGAGCTCAATCCCCAGCAGGTCGAGCTGCTGGGCAAATACGTGGTCTATCTGCTCAACCAGACGGCCAGTTGAAGAGCAGCCTGACCCTGGAGGCGGCCGGCCGCGAGGTCACCGTCACCAACCCCGACAAGGTCTACTTCCCGAAAGCGGGCAAGACCAAGCTCGACCTGGTGCGCTACTTCCTGAGCGTGGGCGAGGGGGCTCTGCGCGGGGTGCGCAACCGTCCCATGGTGCTCAAGCGCTTCGTGGACGGAGCCGAGGGCGAGCCGTTCTACCAGAAACGTGCTCCCAGTCGTCCCGAGTGGATCCGCACCTGCACCATCTCCTTCCCCAGCGGCCGCTCGGCCGACGAGGTGGTGCTCGACGAAGTGGCCGGCCTGGCCTGGGTGGCCAACCTGGGCTGCCTCGACCTCAACCCCTGGCCGGTGCGCACCGAGGACGTGGACCGGCCCGACGAGCTGCGCATTGACCTGGATCCCACGCCCGGAGTGGAGTTCGCCCAGGTGCGCGAGGTAGCCCTGGTGGCCCGCGAGGTGCTGCGCGCTCACGATCTGGAAGGCTTCCCCAAGACCAGCGGATCGCGCGGCATGCACGTCCTGGTGCGCATCCAGCCACGCTGGGAATTCAGTCAGGTTCGCCAGTCTGCCCTGGCGCTGGCCCGCGAGATTGAGCGGCGGGTGCCTGCCCTGGCCACCTCCAAATGGTGGAAGGAAGAGCGCCACGGCGTCTTCGTGGACTACAACCAGAACGCCCGCGACCGCACCGTGGCCTCGGCCTACTCGGTGCGCCCCACGAGCGACGCTCGCGTCTCCTGTCCGGTCACCTGGGAGGAGGTGCCCACGGTCGACCCGGCTGTTTTCACGATGGATACGGTTCCCCAGCGTTACTCGGAAATGGGCGATCCCCACCAGGGGATCGACGAGCGGGCGGGCAGCCTGGAAAGCTTGCTCGAGCTGGCTAAAGGACAGGAGGATGCGCCCTGGCCGCCCCACTTTCGCAAGCAGAAAGCCGAGCCGCCTCGGGTACAGCCCAGCCGCAGGCGCGCGGAGGCCCAAGAGGATTCTTCGAAATTCGACCGCGAAGGGTGAGGGGAGAACTTCCCCGGGGGAGCTTTAAACCATGGCCGAACCCACTGCCACCCAGCAGCCCACGCCCTCGACCCAGACCAACAAGCTGCTCGAGCTGTGCCGAGCGGTGCTCTCAGGTGAGCCGGGCAAGCTCAACGACCTCAATCTCTACCTGCAAGAGCGGGTGATGGCTCTGGATCAGGCCCGGGCCAGCTTTTTGGAGGCCGTGGGCGCTGAGGGGGAAGCCTTCGCCACCGCCTTCCGCGAGTCCATTGACGCGGTGCTCGAGACCTTCGAGCAGGTGGCCGAGGCTCAGGGCACCCTGGCCATGTTCTTGAAGGACCGCCAGATGGTCCACCTCGAGCGAGGCATCGACCAGCTGATCCTGGCTACCAACAACATGTACGTGGCTGTCACCCACTACGAGAGCCGTTACGCTCAGACCGGCCCCAGCCAGTTTCCCGTCCTGAACTTTTTTACCAAAGCGGTGGCCTCGCTCAAAGCGGGCGAGATGAGCGCCGACGACTTCCGCCTGGCCACCGAGGGCGGGCGCCAGTTCTTCGAGAAGGCCGTCGAAGAGATCGACCAGAGCTCGAAGAAGGACGAAAAGGGCGTCCCCGAGCGTCGCGAAGCTTGCCTTCGCATCATTGGGGCCTTTCAGCAGATGGAGCGCAATCATGCTGAGCCCGATCTGCTCGAGCTCGATCTCCGGCTGCTCGAGGAAGGCTTTGCCAAACTGGAAGCCGCCCTCAAGCTCTACCAGCAGGGCGCCTTCATGGAGACCCCGACCGAGTCGCCCTTCGTCAACTGGGTGATCCATGCCGCCGAAGGCGTCAAAGCAGGTCAATATCCCCCCCAGATCCTCAAGGAGGCGCTCGACTTCCTCGAGAGCAACGTGCGCGAAGCGCGCCGTCAGTTCGAGAGCTCGGCCCAGGTGCCGGTCTCGTCGGCCCTGCTGCAAGACGAGATCCCACGCACCCTGGAGGCCTTTGACCTCCACGACGAGGCCATCGCCCAGATGCGGGCCACCTTACCCAATCCCACCCCCGAGCAGCTCGACGCCGGCATCGCCGCGCTCAGCAACGCGGTCAGCTCGCTCAAGGGCTCGGCCGATGTCTATCAGAACGTGGCCGACCGGGAGGGCAAGGTGCTCTGTCCGCGCTGCGGCCAGCCCAACATGCCCGATGTCCGAGTATGCACTCAGTGCGCGGGCCCGCTGCCCCGGGTAGCCGACCCCCAGTTCAGCCAGGGCGCCGCCTCGACCTTCGAGGTGCGCGAGACGGACGAGCCGCGTCCGCAGCGCGAGGAGATGGTGATGACCACCCACCTCAAGCGCCTCTTCGACGCCTGCGAGGCCATCGACCAGAAGCAGATTACGGCTGAGGAATTTCTGGAGGTGCTCGACTGGGCCGAGGGTTTGCTCGAGCAGGGCGAGTCGCAGTTGGAGAACCTGTCCCGTCCCGGTATCCCCACCGACCTCTCCGAGGAAGAGGAGGAGTCCTTGCAGGACCAGCTGGGCCTGGTGGACGAGACCGTCGACCTCTTACAGCAAGGCATCCAGGAGTTTCATAACGGGCTGGAGGTCATGCGCTCCTATCTCGACAAGCGCCAACGCGATACCCTGGTGACCGGCATTCGCATCGTCTGGGAGGCCTCGCAGAAGATCTATCAGGTGCAGCGGATGGGCCAACTGGCCGAGCAGATCGAGAACGAACCGGCCCCCGAGCCTCAGGAAGAGTGATCGGTGACCAGGGAGCCAGACCGAAGCTGGTGAATCTATTCGCGTGAGCCCCTCTTTGCGCTCGATGTTCCGCACCATGCCGGTCACCATGTGGCTGATCGCGCTGAGCCTGGCTGTCATTGTGGCCTTTGTGATCAGTCCGCGCCACGTCCTCGCCTTCGTGGCTGGCGATCCGCGCCAATACCCGTGGACCCTCTTCACCTACCCCTTCCTCACGGTCATGAACCCGCTGGGCTGGGCCTTCATGATGGCCATCCTGTGGTGGGTGGGCGGCCAGATGGAGTCTTTCTGGGGCTCGCGCAAGCTGCTGGTGGCCTGGCTCACGGTCAGCGCTCTGCACGACCTGGTCACGCTGCTCTGCGTCGGTCGTCCCGAAGTCGGCATGACGTTGCCGCTGGGCTCGCTCTGCGTGGCCTGGACCGTGCTCAACCCGCGGGCCCAGATCATGCTGATGCTGATCATCCCCGTGAGCGGGGTGATCTTCCGCTACATCACCCTGGTGGGCATGTTCCTCTGGTCGGGCCTGTCAGGCAATCCCCTTTCGGGCGTGGGAGCGGTGCTGGTGGGCCTGGCTGCTGGCTACTGGACAGCTGTGACCCCGGCTCGGCAGCTCTGGCCCGGTCGCCCGCGCAAGGCACGCAGCTCGAAGTCCAAAGCCCGGCTGAAGCTGGTCGAGAAGTCGCCTCCCAGCAGCACCCTGGCCCCGGTGCCCGAGGTGACCACCACTCTCGAAAGAGACATCGATCGCATCCTGGACAAGATCCGCGTGGATGGCATCGGCGCCCTCACCTCTGAAGAGCGCCGTACCCTCGACGAGCACAGCGTGCGCCTGCGAAAAAGCGACTGACCGCCGGGAGTGAGGGAAGCCGTCGAGCAGATCGGCCAGCTGATGGCCGCCCAGGAGATCGCTCACGTGATGGTGGGGCTCTTTGATCTTAACGGCACGCTGCGCGGCAAGCGGCTTTCCACCCCTCGCTTTCTCTCGGCCCTGGAAGGGGGCTTCCGCTTTGGCTCCATCCCGCTCTGCTGGGACGCCGCCGACAACCTGATCGACTACCTCCAGCTCTATGAGGACCACCCGGGCTTTCCCGACTTCCCGGCCCGGCTGCTGCCCACCTCGCTGCGATCGCTGCCCATCGAGCGCAACATTCCCCTCTTTCTGGCCGAGTACGCCGAGTCGGGTCCGGGACGCGACTTTTGTTGCCGCTCGCTGCTGCGCCGGGTCACCCGTCGGCTCCAGGACGAGGGCTACGAGAGCGTGGCCGGAATCGAGTACGAGTTCACTGTCTTCAACGAGTCCGAGCGCAGCTGCCGTCAGAAAGAGTATCGCGATCTGATCCAGGCAGGGCCTGTTCCAGGGGGCTTCTCGCTGGTGGGCACCCTGGCCGAGTCCGAGTTCCACCGCGAGCTGATGGACGCCGCGGCCACCATGGGCCTTCAAATCGAAGCTCTACATCACGAAACAGAGTCCCTGGAGGCCGCTCTGGCCCCGGCACCGGCTCTGGAGCTGGCCGACCGGGCGGCGCTCTTCAAGATGCTGGCCAAAGCGGTGGCCCACCGTCACGGCAAGCTGGCCAGCTTCATGGCCCGCTGGACCGAGAAGGTGGCCCCCAACGGAGGGCACGTGCATCTATCCCTGCGTAACCCCGATGGTGAGAACGTGTTCCGCTGCGAGGAGGGGGAGCTTTCCCCGGCCATGGCCGGCTTTTTGGCCGGATTGCAGCGCCGGCTGCCCCAGCTGATCGCCCTGCTGGCCCCCTGGGTCAACTCCTACACTCGCTTCTGGCCACACTACGTGACCGCCAACCAGATGAGCTGGGGCATTGAAAACCGCACCTGCGCGGTGCGAGTCATCCCCGGCCCATCGTCCCGGCTCGAGATCCGGCTACCCGGAGCCGACGCCAACCCTTACCTCACCCTGGCGGCCATTCTGGCCTGTGGCCTGGAGGGCGTCCTGGCTCAGGAAGCCCCGACCGAGCCGATGGAGTGCCACTCCTATGACCGGGCCATGGACTCCGACTACCTTCTGCCGTCCAGCCTGGGCCAGGCGGCTCGGGCTCTGCGCGAGTCCGAGTTCGCTCGCCAGGCCCTGGGAGAAGTCTTTGTGGACCACTTCGCCTCCACCCGCGAGTGGGAGGAGCGCGAGTTCCGCAGCCAGGTTTCGGAGTGGGAGCTGCGTCGCTATTTGTTGCTCTGAATTCATGAAAAAAGCCCCCCGGCCTGGGCCGAGAGGCTCTTTCCCTGGTCGAGCGACGGAGAGCTAGATGGCCATTCCGCCGAAGTTGGGCTGCTGGATTCCGCCCAGGCCCGGGACGTTCTGCCCGAGGCCGAGGCCCTGAGCCAGCGGATTCTGCTGACCCAACTGGCCGAACGGCTGAGCCCCGCCGCCGCCACCCAGGGCAGCCTGCACCAGAGCGTGAGTCTCCGGCTTGATTTGCTGGGCAGACTGGGGATTCTGGATGGCCTGAGCGTAGGACTGGGCAAGCTGGGCCTTGAGCGGGTTGCCGCCACCCTGCTGGAGCGGGTTGGCGCCGAAAGGCTGCTGGCCACCGAAAGGCTGCTGGCCACCGCGCCCCGCCTGCAAACCGGCCTGGAGGCCCGCCTGGAGAGGATTGCCGCCGCCCTGGATGCCACCCATTCCGGGGATGCCACCCTGCTGCCCGAACTGTTGCTGTCCGAAGGGCTGCTGCCCGCCCAGACCGCCACCCTGCATGAGGACCTGAGCCGCCATGCCCTGGAGTTGGGAGTTGATGTCGCCCTGGCCCTGGCCGGGTTGCTGGGCCTGCTGGGGTCCGCCAGCCTGCTGGGGCCCGCCGCCGCCGCCGGCCGGAGGTGCGCCACCCCCACCCTGCTCGCCGCCGCCGCCGCCGCCTTTCTCGCCGCCGCCAGCGCCTTCACCGGGCTTGTTGCCGCCCATCTCGGCGAGCTTTTTCTTGAGGTCCTCGATCTCCTTATTGAGATCCTCGATCTCTTTGCCCTTACCTGGCTTTTCGCCGTCTTTGCCTTCCTTGGTCTTCTTGCCTTCGCCTGGCTTCTCGCCATCACCCTTGATGTCGACCTTGTCCTTAGGATCTTCTGGTTTCTTAGCGTCGTCCGCTTTCTTGGCTTCGCCAGGCTTCTTGGCTTCAGCAGTCTTTTTCGCCTGCTCCGCGCCTTTGCTCTGTTGAGTGCGCTGGGTCTGCTGCGTCCGCTGGGTCTGCTGCGTCCGCTGCGAGCCGCCACCACTACCGCTAGTTTTACTCACTCCACCAGCCATTCTTCATTTCTCCTTTGCTCAAGACAGGTTAGGCACATCTTACCACCGGGTCCCCGGTCATGCATAGAGCACATGTAACATGAAGTTTGCCGATGTTAACAAATAAAGACGGAATGTAAACAGCTTGTTAACTCGAGGCCAATGTGGGGAGGACCACCTCCAGGACCTCTTCCATCCCTTCGACAAAAACGAAGTCCAGCTTGGACTTGACGTTGTCAGGCACGTCCTGGAGGTTCTTCTGGTTGGCCCGCGGCAGCACTACGCACTGAACTCCGGCGTTATAGGCAGCCAGAACCTTCTCCTTGATTCCTCCCACCGGCATGACCCGTCCTCTGAGGGTAATCTCTCCCGTCATCACCACGTTCCAATCGACCGGCAGCCGGGTTACCGCCGATACCAGGGCCGTGGCCATGGTGATTCCGGCCGAGGGGCCGTCCTTGGGGATGGCCCCCGAGGGGACGTGCAGATGCAAATCGTGAGCGTAGTAGTCGAACGGGATGCCCTGACGACCACAGTAGCTGCGCACCCAGGTGGCGGCCGCTCGTGCCGACTCCTTCATGACCTGGCCCAACGAGCCGGTCAGAACCAGCCGCCCTTTGCCCTCCGTCAGGTTGGCCTCAATCAGCAGGACCTCCCCGCCCACCGAGGTCCAGGATAGCCCACGAGCAGCCCCCGGAAGGTCGCGCGGCTCACGCTCATCAGCCCCCCACTCGAAGGCGGGGACCCCCAGCATTTTCTCGAGGTGGCGCGGCAAGATCGCCCCCGGCCGGCGCCCCGACAGTTCCTTCTCGACGACCTGTCGAGCCCGCTTGCGGCAAAGGGCGGCGATCTGCCGATCGAGGTTGCGCACCCCGGCTTCCCGCGTGTAACTGCGAATGACGGCCCGCACGGTTTCCTCGGGCAGGCTCAACTGGCGAGCAGTCAGTCCGTGGGCTTCCCGTTGCCGATGAACAAGAAAGTCCAGCGCGATGCGGATCTTCTCCTCCTCCGTGTAGCCGGGAATCCGGATGACTTCCATGCGGTCCCGGAGAGCCGGCGGAACCGGGTCGAGCTGGTTGGCCGTCAGCAAGAACATGACCTCGGAGAGGTCCACGGTTGCCCCCAGATAGTGGTCCTTGAACTCTTTGTTCTGCTCGGGGTCGAGCGCCTCGAGCAGAGCCGCTGAGGGGTCGCCGCGAAAGTCTAGACCCAGCTTGTCGATCTCGTCGAGCACCAGCACCGGGTTCTTGCTCTTGGCCTGGCAAAGAGACTGCACGATGCGTCCGGGGAAAGCTCCCACGTACGTGCGCCGATGCCCGCGGATCTCGGCCTCGTCTCGGACGCCTCCCAGGGAGGTGCGATGAAATTTCCGGTTCAGAGCGCGTGCGATCGAGCGTCCGAGGGATGTCTTCCCCACCCCTGGAGGGCCCACGAAGCAGAGGATGGGGCCTTTATGGCTCCCGGCCAGCTGCCGCACGGCCAGGAACTCCAGGATGCGCTCCTTGACGTCTTTGAGCCCAAAGTGGTCTTCGTCCAGGCAGGCTGCGGCCCGCTTGAGATCAAGCTGGTCCTCGGTGCGAGAGCTCCAGGGCACCTGGAGCAACCAGTCGAGGTAGGTGCTTAGAACCGTCCGCTCGGCGGCTGCGGGTGGGGTGCGCTCGAGTTTCTTGAGCTCCTTCTCGGCGTGCTCACGAACCTCGCCGGGAAGATCGGCCCGGGCGATGGTATCAGCGAGCTGGCGAACCTCCTCCTCGTCCTCGTCGCCGCTTCCAAGCTCTTCCTGAATGGCGCGCAGCTGTTGACGCAGGAAGTATTCCCGCTGACCCTTCTCCATCTCACGCTCCGCCCGCGACTGGAGCCGATTCTCGATCTTGAGCACCTCAAGCTCGCGCGACAGATGCACCGATACCTGCCGAAGCCGCTCTCCGACGTGAGCACACTCAAGCAAGGCCTGCTTCTCGAGCAATCCGGTATCCAGGTGAAACCCGATGACGTCGGCGAGGTGACCGGGGTCGGTGATGTTGATGAGGGCCACCAACAACTCGGGCGGAACGTCCTTACCCAATTCGACCGCCTGACGAAACTGGTTGAGCACCACCTGCATCCCGGTCCGCGCACCCTCATCGCTGGCTCCACGCTCGGTCAACATGCGGATGCTGACCCGGAAGAAGGGCTTACTCTGACGAGTGCGCACGATGCGGGCTCGTTCCAGCCCCTGCACCACCACGCGATAGCCTCCTTCGGGGAGTCGTAAGGCCTGCAGGATGCTGCAGTAAGTGCCGACCGCGTAAAGGTCACGCCGGCCTGGCTGGTCCAGACCCGGGTCACGCTGAGTGACCACGAAGAGGCCGCGCTCGTGCTCGAGCGCTCTCTCCAGGGCCCGCACGCTGGGCTCGCGCCCAACCAGCAGGGGCATGATGAGATGGGGGAACAAGACCACTTCCTTCAGAGCCATAAGCTCAACCTCGCGCTCAGCCGGCTCGTCGGAAACCGGCTCAGGCGGGGGAAGCACGCTGCGAATCCTGCGTCGAGCCATGGAACTGGCTTTCTCGCCAGCCAGGCCCTCTCCTCGCCAGCGCGGGAGATCCGGGTGGGATTGTCCGTTTGGCAACATGTTGGAAATCCAGGGATAACAAAGCACCCAATGCAAGCGGCTTATCGTGCAGGGCAACACCAGCTCACAGGAGGCCAGGCCGTGAACATCCAGATCATCCCCGTCGAGTCAAGCGACCTTGTCGTGGTCGCCCCCCCCCTGGAGCAACCGAATGACGAGTTTGCCCCCAGGTTGCGGGCCGCCGATCTCTGCCTCTGATGGGGCGTCCATGCTCAGATTCAGGGCGGGTTTCTGCAAAGCCTTAAGACTGGACACGCTCAAAACAAGAAAGCCCCGGAATCTCCGGGGCTTTTTGGTGCGGAAGGGGAGACTCGAACTCCCACGGGCGTAAGCCCACTGGACCCTGAACCCAGCGCGTCTGCCAATTCCACCACTTCCGCAGGTCGGGCGTTATCCTAGCACAGGGCTGGCGCCCCCGTCAATGGCCTGCAGCTCCGATTGCTCCCGAGCCATCTGGTCGCAAGCCTCGTTATGCTCGTGACCGGCGTGGCCTTTGACGTGCTCCCAGGTCACGTAGTGCTTGCGAGCAGCCTCCAGCAGACTTTGCCACAGGTCTTGATTCTCAACGTCCTTCTTGGCCGAAGTGCGCCAACCGTTTCGCTGCCAGCGGTCCAGCCAGTTCTGGTTGAAAGCCTGCACCAGATAGCTCGAATCGCTGTAGATAGCCACCCGAACTTTGGAACGAGTCAAACTGCGTAAAGCCTCCAGCGCTGCCGTCATCTCCATGCGATTGTTGGTGGTATGCGCTTCGCCCCCGGCGATGTCGCGCACTTTCCCGGTGGGCACGTGGATCAACCGGGCCGCCCACCCCCCGGGGCCCGGGTTTCCTTTGCAGGCGCCATCGGTGTAGACGATGACTTCATGCTGATTGGCTACTGGGGCCTCCCGCTGGCCTGCATGGCACTGTCTTCCTCGGCCACCGTCTTCTCTTCGTCGATGAAAGGCAGGGCGAAATCGGTCACAAAGGGGAGCTTTACATACTGCCCGCGCCAGGCCATCAGCATGGCGTAGAGCACGGCCAGAAGAGAGAGCCACCCAAGAAGCTTGACGAAAGGATACAACATCAAGCCGAAAAGCGGGTTACGACCAAGGAAGGCAGCCAGGGTCCGAACCAGAACCCCGCCCCCCCAGAGGGCCAGACCCATGAAGAAGCCTTGATAGCTGTGATAGCGCAGAAAACGGATCGCTCGCTTCTCCGGGCTCAAGTAGACCAGAAGAAACACCAGCGGCCAGAAGGGATAGGCCAGTCCGGCCAACAGTCGGTCGTCGCGCGACACGCTCAGGTCCTTGCTCAAAAGAAAACGCCTCCGCTGGCGCTATTTACGCGCAAGACGAAGGCGAAACCTGCCAACCAGAGTCAGCGCAGGACGCGGCGGGAACCGATATAGGTTCGTCGATAGTAATCCTCCCTGAGGCTACTCACGCAGACCCCCCGCGAGGACGAGGCGTGAATGAACTTGCCGTCGCCAAGATAGATACCGACGTGGGACGGACCGGGAAGGTAGGTTTCGAAGAAGACCAGGTCGCCCGGCTGCTCCTGTCCCCGGGCCACCCCTACGCCAGCGTTGAACTGGACATCGGCGGTGCGGGGCAGGCGGATACCGTTCATGGCGAAGACGCGTTGGGTGAATCCCGAGCAGTCGATGCCCCGAGAGGAGGTGCCTCCCATGACGTAAGGCGTTCCCATGAAGCCATTGGCACTGCGAATGACAGTGGAAACCAGGCGGCCGCGGCGCGATCCGGCCAGAGAATGACGGTCTCCGCTGCGGTCGAGCCCAGGCTCATAGGCCATCTCGACCACACGACCATCCGGGCCAACGATGCGCCGAAGTTGCTCCGGCTTTGCGTCGATCTTGATCAGATGGGCTGCCGGTGGTTCGGTCTCCAGACCCGCAATCACCAGTGGATCCTGAACCTGCTCCGTTCCCGAGCCGAGGTCGTCGGCCGTTGGCAGCACAAGCACCGTGCCGGCCGTCAGAGCGTCGGTTTTCTTCAGGCCCGGGTTGGCCTGCAAAATTGCATTGACACTGAGGTTATTCGCCTTGGCAATCTTGGCCAGAGTGTCGGTAGCGCGAACCGAGTAGAGTATTTCGGCCCGGGCCGGGGCCATCAGGGCCAGCAATCCCAGCACCACGACGGCATTCTTGAGGTGGACATTGATCCTCAAAAAAACACCTACCTTTCTTGAATCCCAATCACTAGCGCTCGGCCTGTAATTGAAAAAGATTCCCCCTCGTTATGGTCTTCCTTCGCTTTCTGCGACGGGAGTCCTCCCCCCGGCCACGGCCTCCAAATTTTCCTATTTGAAGCCGTTCTTTCTTCCTTTCGAAGCTGAACAGGGTGCCTTGATGCCGGGCCGTCCCTCCCTCTACCGAGCGTACTTTGTCTCGAACGGACTTCAAAGTAAGTGGATTTTCGACCGATCCTGTCGTCGCTGACTGGTTCCCGGGGGAACTGCTCACAAAAATGTAGAAAGGCCGCTGCGATGTTGCTCTGTTATCGGTGCCTGAACCTGAGCAAGCCCCAGGATCAGTGCGAACACTGTGGAGCTGACCTGCCGGCACGCAAAGCCCCTCCGCGCATCCAGACAAAAACGGCCTTGTTGAACCGCTGGTCGCTTGAATATCGAACCCGGGACATCGAGCGCCCGGAGCTTGAAGCCCTCCTGGCCGAGGAGGAGCGCACCATCCGAACGATTCTTGGCCAGGCCGCCGACGAGCAGTTCGACCCCGACTCCCTGCCGATGGTCGAGGAAGAGCTCCGTTCCGGGCGCCAGGGCTTGCAGGCCTACTTGGAGGCCCTGGCCGGATTCCGAACCTGGCTGGACACGGTCGATTCCGGCGAGCTCAAACGGGTCCTGGCCCTGGCCGCCCAGGCCGACAGTCTCATGAACGATGCAGTAGCAATGAACTTCAACAATTATCGAACTTACCTGGAGAGCATGGGAGAGTTTCTCCACCAGGCAGGCTATCAGGGGCCGCAATGAGCCAAGCTGACTTTAGCGCGGCGGGTGTACGCTGGACCGGGAAAGGCTTACTTGAGCAACCCCTTCATCGGCTCGAACAGACTGTCTTGTAGACCAGCGTTCACTTTGACCCCCCGATAAACTCGGGCTTGGCGCAGAACCTGGTTGACGTAGATCTCCAGCCGCATAGGAAGATGGCGGCCGTCCTCAAGTTGCTTGATGTCCCGGTAGACGACTTTTTTCTCGCTTGGCCCGCTCGAACCTTCACCCTTAACTTTGACGACAAGTTGCAGGGGCACGCGGCGGGCCGGGTCAATCCAGACCCGGGTCGGAAGCTCAGGGTGCTCGGGATTGGAGATCTCGACCACCTTGACCGGAATGCCCTCCAACGACTCCGAGCCGACCATTTTATAGTCATCATTTGCGTCGTGGGGATACTTTTGCAGGCTGAAAGGCAGCTGCAGGCTCGGCTGTTGGGTGTCGGCTCCTTTTTTGACGGGGTACTGGCCCATGGAGATGAACATCCACATGTTGCTGCCGTCACGGATAATCACGGCTTGCTTGCCGTCGAGCTGCGTGCCGGGCTCATGAAACACGGTATCCACCCGAAGACGGTTGGGAAACTTGTAGTAGACCCGGTCGGTACCGGAAGGCAGCAGGTTTCCCACCCCATCTTGCTCGACGAGCTCGCTGCACTCGATCTCCAATATCAGGTCGCGGATGGGCAACCCCTGGGCCGGTGTGTAGAGATTGTCCACCAGTTGGCGGGCCTCGCTGGAGGACACAACCGGAACCGGCCCCGGCGGATTGGGCGCGGGGGATCCGACCGGTGGCGGCGAGGGGTCTGGAGAATTGGAGGGCCCGGTAACACGCCCGCTAGGATAATTCTGAGCCAGGGCCGGCCACCCGGCCAGACCCATAAGCAAGGCGATGAACAGGGCTATCGACCTGGAGTACACAGCAAGTGCTCTATTAGACAGGCGTCAGAGGCTCCCTTCCTTGGAGGAGTCTGTAAAAAGCTCGCCGAAGCCCGCCGCACAGCCAGATTGTATGCGAAGCGCGCAGCTAACCTGCGAGCAGAGCAATCACCTTTGGGAGGAACTTCGTGAGCGAGCAGGCGGGCGACCAGACACTTCAAGATGCGTCCATGAGCAAGCTGAAGGCACAATTGCCGCAAGAAACTGCTCAGACGCCCGAGCCCGAACGGGTCAACGAGCGACTGCTTCAGCTGGAAGACGCTGCTCGCAAGACAGCCGAAGGGGAGTGGTCGTCCGAGGAGCTTGGCGAGTTTCTGGACGGCATCATCCGCATTCTCAACGAGCGCGAGCAGCAGATCCGCGAGATCGAGATCCCCCCGGAGGCGGTGGAGGACTTTCGCGAGGAGCTCGAGGTCGGCTTCTCTGGAATCCAGCTCTACACCGAGGGCGTGCAACGCATGATGCTTTTCGTAGAGGACCCCAACCCGGCGCACCTGGAGGAAGGGCTTGAGCTGGCCCGCCAGGGCAATGACCACATCAATGAGGCAATGCGCATCAATCGTGAGAATCGACGCAAGCTCGAGGAGATGTATATCGACGCATCCACCATGATGTAGCTCTCTGCCTGAAAAAAGCCCGGGCTTCCAAGCCCGGGCTTTTTTTGCAGTCCTCCGTTCTGAGTCAGCTTCAGCTTCGGAAGTACTGGTGCCACATCTCGTTGACGCGCTGCATGGTCATGGCCTGGTTGACGGTCGACTCCTGGAAGGTCTTCATCCAGTAGTCCATGGTTTCTTTCATGATCTTCCAGCGCTCGGCCTCGTGCTTTTGGCGCTCGGCCCAGATTTGCATCCAGATGTCGCGAGCCCCTTCCTGGTCTTGAAGGATCTGCTGCATCCGGCGAGCCTGGTCGGCCGCGGACATGGTCGGGCCGCCGGGACCTCCGGGGCCGCCACCCGGCGGAATGCCACTCCCTCCGGGAGGAA
>CAYYHB010000080.1:17637-20073 GCA_964471395.1 uncultured Burkholderiales bacterium
TACCGCTTCCGCCAGGCGGAATGCCACTCCCTCCGGGAGGAATACCGCTTCCGCCAGGCGGAATGCCACTCCCTCCGGGAGGAATACCGCTTCCGCCGGGAACAAAGCCGCTCCCTCCAGGAGGCACGGCACCGCCGCCGCCAGGGGGCAGACCCGAGCCATCGCCGCCAGGGGGAGTCCCGCCTCCCTCCCCAGTCGCCTCGGCCACCGGGGACGAGAGCAATCCGGGCGCGTTGCTCGAACCTAGAAGTTGCTGCGCTTGAGGGCCCTGCAGGGCCAGGCCGGGCTGCTGAGCCACCAGCTGGTTGCCAGCCGGAGCCACTGGCCCACCGCCGTTGCCGGCCAGCGTCACCAGGTTCGTCCCGGCAGGGGTGCCACCCAGGCTGTAAACCAGGCCACGGCCCGTGTTGGCGATCTGCTCCATCAGGCCGTACTGGCTGAGCTTATCGCCGTAGGCCTTGAGCTCGGCGTTGCCCGGATCCTTGGCCAGTTGGGCGGCCACTTCCTTACTGGCTTCCTGACGGAAAATGTCGATCGCTGGAGTCTGTTTGCCGGCCGCCCGATCGGCTTCGAACGCCTGGCTCAGAGCATCTCCAAAGGCCGGGTTCTTGGCCAGCTCAGGCGGGACGTTGGTGCTGATCTCGCCTTCCAACTGGTTCAGCTGCGAAGAGGCGACATTGATGGCTGCCTGACCGGCAGCCGGACCTCCGGGCAGCCCCTGCCCCATCAGGGCCTTCCCCTCGCTTGCAAAGGCCGCTTTGAAGCCTTCTGGGGCCACCGAGACCAGCTCGACGAGTTGCTTGCCCAGTTGCTCGGGGTCGAGGACTTCGGAATCGGCCCGAGACTCAGCCCGAGGAGTGTCCTCGCGCTTGTTGAGCTCACGCGATTGAGACTCCTCCCCCTGGGTTTGCTTGGGGCCTGTCTGGGTGGTCAAACCCAGGTGGTTGGCATTCTCCAGATGCTCCGCGTGGCGCTCCTGGTGGCTGAGCGTTACCTCGTCATCGCGCTGCTCGACGGAGGTTCCGTCCGCTCGGCGCGTCGTGCCGGTGAGCGCGGTCTGCCCGACGTGCTCGGTACGCTTTACCAGCGCTTGCTGATTGCCAACCGCAGGATTGATGGGACTTCCACTTGTAGCCACGAAGTTCGCTCCTTTATCCCAAGTGTGTGGAGTATACCAGCCTGCGCTGGAGGCGTAAACGCCGAGTTCGTTTCCAAACCGTTAACAGATAGCCAATGCGATAAATGTTAAAGCCCCGGACGGCACCGCCTGACAACCCCCTCGATGAGATCTGGCATCGTCAGTGCCGGAGCTCCTAGCTCTTGATGTAGTCGCTCCACTTGTTGAACATCTTATCCTGAGTCTTGGCCTGGTTTACCGTAACGTCTTGCTGAATTTCGAAGATCTTGGTCTGCGTCTCACGCAGGATCTTCCAGCGCTCGGCCTGCTGCTTCTGGGTGTCGGCCATCATCTGGGTCTGGATTGTCTGGGCCTGCATCTGGTCGCTCAGGGCCATCTGGGCGATCGATGCGGCGTTGGCTGCTCCACCAATGAGTAGCATTGTTCTCGGTCCCTCCTGATTTTCTTTCTATCTTTAGAAGATAACCCGGAACCCCTGAAAAAAAGCTGAGGGGCCGGCCTTGCGACCGACCCCACAGAGAAAGCCCCACCCGAAATAGGACTTAGGCCTTGATGTAGTCGCTCCACTTGTTGAACATCTTATCCTGCGTCTTGGCCTGGTTGACCGTAACGTCTTGCTGAATTTCGAAGATCTTGGTCTGTGTCTCGCGCAGGATCTTCCAGCGCTCAGCCTGCTGCTTCTGAGTGTCGGCCATCATCTGGGTCTGGATGGTCTGGGCCTGCATCTGGTCGCTCAGGGCCATCTGGGCGATCGATGCGGCGTTGGCTGCTCCACCAATGAGTAGCATTGTTTTCGGTCCTCCCGGGTGTTGTTATTTTTGACTTCTCTGTCTTGGGACTTCTATCACGCGCCCGGGCCGGAAAGTAAAGATGCATGTCTCTGTATCCGGGCAGTTTTCTTGAGGACGGCGGGTGACTTTGCCGACCCGGCCGTGAGGCCGGGCCTGCAACCGAAAACGGCTCGACCTTGCGGCCGAGCCGGCTTGGAGCGGACCTGAGCTCAGGCCTTGATGTAGTCGCTCCACTTGTTGAACATCTTGTCCTGCGTCTTGGCCTGGTTGACCGTAACGTCCTGCTGAATCTCGAAGATCTTCGTCTGGGTCTCACGCAGAATTTTCCAGCGCTCGGCCTGTTGCTTCTGCGTGTCGGCCATCATCTGGGTCTGGATGGTCTGGGCCTGCATCTGGTCACTCAGGGCCATCTGGGCAATTGAAGCTGCGTTGGCTGCACCACCGATTAAGAGCATTCGTGAAACCCCTTCCAGCGTTTAGACTTCGCCCCTATTATCCCATCCCACC
>CAYYHB010000081.1:0-19849 GCA_964471395.1 uncultured Burkholderiales bacterium
CGCGAGGTGGTGCTCAAAGGTGGGTGAGATCAGCTTTCGAACGCTCCTGTCGCTGAATTCTTTTTACCGCTCCTGTCGTCGCTGAATTTCCAGGGTCCCGGCTGGTCGGCCCCGAATTCCCCCCCGATGGACGTGAACCCCCTCCGCCTGCCCCCTGGCCTTGTGGCCGCCCAGCCCAAAGCCGCCTCCGGCGCCAGTCCGCCCGCCAATCAACCGGTGGATGGCTACCAGCCCGCCGAGAAGAGCAGCTGGGGCGACAAGCTGGCCAAACTGGCCGCCGTCAGCGCGACCGCCAGCGGGGTGGCCCAGCTGGTGGGGGTGGGCAGCACGGTGACCGGGCTGCTGGGCTTGGGAGTGCTGGCGGCCCCCGTGGCGGTGGGCATCTTCCTGTGCAAGGGCGGCCTCTGGCGGGGCTCGACCGGGGACAAGCTGGCCCGGGTGGGGGCCCTCAGCCTGACCGCCACCATGGCTGCCGCCATCGGCGGGGTCAGCCTGCCGGTGCTGACCGCCCTGGCCCTGCCGGCCATCGTGGCCGCCCCGATCGCCGTGGGAGCGATGCTGTGGAAGAAGCTGCGCGGCGAGAAGACGCCTCCCCAGCAGCCTCCGCCCGAGCCTCCCGTCAAGTTCGGCTCTTGAAGCGCCGCCTGGGCTCCACCGGGCTCGAGGTCTCCCCGCTCGGCTTCGGCTGCTACCGGGTGGACGAGCACAGCCCGGCCCAGAAGGAGGCCTTGCTGGCCGCCCTGGACCGGGGCGTCAACCTGATCGATACCTCCACGAATTACACCGATGGCTCCAGCGAGCGGCTGGTGGGCCAGGTGCTGGCCGAGCGGGGCAAGGACGGCCTGGTGGTGGTCTCCAAGATCGGCTACGTGCAGGGAAGCAACCTGCGCCTGGCCCGCCAGCGCAAGCTGCAGGGCAAGCCATTCCCCGAGGTGGTGGAATACTCACCGGGCTGCTGGCACTGCATCCACCCCGAGTTTCTCGAGGACCAGCTCGAGCGCTCGTTGCGAAGGCTGGGACTTGAGCGCCTGGATGTCTGCTTGCTGCACAATCCCGAGTACTTCCTGATGGAGGCGGCCCACCGGGGCCAGGACGTCAAGGACGCGTTCTATAGCCGCCTCAAGGCCTCGTTTGCCTACTTCGAGAGCCAGGTGGCGGCAGGGCGGATCGGCTGCTACGGGGTCTCCTCCAACACCGTGGCTGACCCGCCCTCCGACCCCGAGTCCACCTCGCTGCCCCGCATACTCGAGCAGGCGGGGGAGGGCTTCCGGGTGCTGCAACTTCCCATGAACCTGATCGAGTCGGAAGGAGCCCTGGCGCGTCATCACGGCGGCAAGTCGGTGCTGGAGCTGGCCGGGGAGGCCAACCTGGGCGTGCTGGTCAACCGCCCCCTGAACGCCTTCAAAGGGCGCAGCTTGCTGCGTCTGGCCGACCCGCCCGAGCTGGGCGCGGGACAGGAGTCACTGAGCGAGCTGCTCGAGCGCCTGCGTTCGCTGGAGAGCCCGGACACTCTGCAGATGGCGCGCGAGCTGGAGACTGTGGGGGGGCGCCCCCTCTACTTCTCGGATTGGACCGAGGTGGAGCAGAACCAGCTCTGGCCCTATACGCTGGATACCCTGGACCGCCTGGCTGACAGCCGCGAGGACTATCGCAGCTGGCGCGCGAGCTACCTGGAGGCTTTCCACGCCGTGTTGCTCGAGATTCGGCGCCGCTCGGCCCAGCTCAGCCGGGCCCGCAACCTGCCCCTGCACGAGAAACTCCCCGCCCGTCCGGGCGCCAGCCTGTCCCAGAAGGCCCTCTGGACCGTGGTGGGGACGCCCGGCGTGACCACCGCCCTGGTGGGGATGCGCCAGCAGCGCTACGTGGAGGACGCCTGCCCGGTCATGGGGTGGGAGCCCCCTCCGGACCCGCTGGGGGTCTACGGGGCGCTCACCCAGGAGCAATGATAGCGGGGATCGATCCGGGCCAGGCCGCCGGTCGTTCCGTCCGGGAGCGGAAAGGCGTCGGGGCTGTAGACCCTGCCGTCCACCAGCACCCGCGCCCGGGCCTGTTTCAGCTCCTGGTTGGAGAGGACGCCGTCGTGGTCGCGATCCCAGCTTTGAGCCAGCGAGTGCAGCCGTGAGCCGATCGTGCCTTCGTCGAAGGCGAGCTGCCCGTCCTGGTCGAGGTCGTAGTCGCCTCCCAGGGCCCGCAATGCCTGGCCACTGAGCTCGACGTCGAGCTCGGAGACGATTCCGTCGCCGGCCAGATCGAAGGCCAGCACGGCGTCGTAGCGGGGGTCAAATTCTAGGTCCGCCTCCAGGTCGAGCCCGTAGGCCCGGCCCGCCGCGGGGAGATTAGCTGTATAGATCTGGTTGGTGTTCAAGATACCCTATAAGGGTGTCAGGCCACCTGGCAGGTGTTTGCCGGGAAGTTACCATACCGCCAGATCGGTCAGGGGCCCAGGCGCAAGGGGTCGGAACCCGGCATCATGAAGTGGGCCGGCGCCTGGTAGGGAGCGGGGGCCAGGGTCGGCGGAGCCACGGGCGGAGGAGCCGACTCGCCGAGCAGGCCGGCCTGCGAGCGGAGAGCAGTCAGCCAGAGCGACTGCTGGTGGAAGTCCACGTTGGCCAGCTCCAGACTGCCTGGAACCACAACTCCCCGGGTCAGATGGGGCAGCACCGGTCCGATCGAGGGCTTGCCCGACTGACTACATTGAAGAAAGCCGGTCTCGCCCGAGCGCACCAGCAGCTGTGGGTTGGGGAAGCTGGCCAGAGCCAGGGTGAAGAGGGGCACGCTGTCCGTGACTGGCTGGCCCGTGATCGGATCGCACCAGACGGAGTCTCGGTAGGCCACTCCCGTCTCATCGAAGCGCAGGCTCGTGAAGTAGCGCTGATCGGAGGTCTGGCGGGGGAAGGTCGCCAGGCGGCCCGGCTGATCGGGGAGGTATCCCAGCAAGGCCCGGCCCAGAGTGTCACAGAAAACGCCGTCGCGCGAGGTGAAGCGCCCGTCCCGGGTGTAGACCGGGGCCTCGGGATGGCCCACCAGGAAAAAGCCCGGGCCGTTGATGGCCAGATTAGTGGGAGTCTGGGTGGCGAAGATCTGCCCCTGCCTGGTGTCGATCTCGGCCCGGCCCTGGTCGAGCCACAACAGGGGCTGGCTGCCCCGGAAGCCGGGGGTGAACTGGTTGCGAAGATTGAGGAAGCACTCGTTGCGCATGGCCTGGTTGCGGCCCAGTGCGACCGCCAGCTCGCGGCGGGCGTCAGATCGCTGGTTGGCGGCGTGGGCTTCGCCCATTCTCCAGCCGGTGGCCAGGGTTCCCAACAAGATGAACAGGGCTGCCAAAAGTCTCTGGTGTTTCACGTTGACTCCGTCCCCTCTGAGCTAAGGCTCCTCTCCAGGCTAACAGGCCGATCTTGCCGTTTTGTAAACGGAGGTTTGCCGCGTTCTGAACAGCCGCGACCGGAGCGAGTCAGATCCTGCTGATCCAAACGGTAACAACTTGCTCGTGGTGTTAGCAGGCCCTTGGGGCTAGACTGCCCCAACAAGTAGACAATTCAGCGACGCCAGGAGCGGTCGATAATCATCCATCTGGAGGCAAGTCCAATGTCCAGCCCGGTCAGCGCCCGGCTCACGCCGATGCAAGCCGCCCTTTTGCCCAACCACGACCCGATGGTGGGTCGTGTGGTGGGCCAGATCTTCAAGATGCAAGCCTCCAATGAGAAGCCCGAGCGGGTTACCCTCAGCGGCCAGCTCGACGGCAACGAGCGGATCCATCTGACCTACTCCCGCCAGACCGATGGCTCGGTCAAGGTGGAGGGTGTCGTGGCCGGGTTGCCGGTGCAGGAGAAGATCGAGGCCGTGCAGGGCGAGGGGTCGGGAGGCAGCTTTTTCGGAGTCGGCGGGGCCGTGACCCGCGAGCAGATGGCCCAGCTGACCGGCACGGTGGGTGGGCAGCCAGAGCAGCTCAAGCTGCAGACGGTGCGCGAGGTCCGCGAGACGCCGCTGACGGACGATCTGAAGGAGCGTGGCCAGCACACGATGACCTGGGGCAGCAAGGTCACGCTCACTCCCAGTTTCGGTGGCGACGGCGTGCAGATGAACATGATGGCTGGCCAGTTTCCCACCGCCAGCACCCCCCTGGTCCACGATGATTTCTACGCCGTGAGCGGCAAGATCGGGGACCTGCAGGTCGAGCGCCGGACCAACTGGAGCACCACCACCTGGACGGTCTCCTCCAACAATCGCGAGGGCTGGGGCTACACCGAGATCTATCGCGCCGAGGAGGGAGGCGCCAGCCAGATCCTGCGCGACAAGCAAGAGAGCCTGGCAGTGAAAGCGACCCCCTACACGGTCGAGAAGAACGTGGTCACGGCTCAGGGCTTCCTGGAGCTGACCCGCGGTCAGGCCCGCGAGCAGGTGGCCTTCACTACCCGCTACGAGCAGATTCCCGAGAAGGCGGCGGTCCAGGTGGACAGCCAGATCGGTGAGCACAGGCTGAGCTTCTCGATCTTCCCCGAGGGCGCGCTCTCGGCCTGATCGCCATTACCAGCTGGCTCCCGAGCCTCCGCCCGAGGAGCGGCCGCCTCCGAAGCCCGAGCTCCCCGAGCTTCGCGAGCCAGAGCTCGAGCTCGACGAGCTGCGCGTCTTGCGGGGGATGGTGTAGTAGCTGGTGGACTGGTGGTTGCAGTTGCGGCAATCGCAGTCTTCGCGCCCGCGGCCGCTGGAATCGTAAGTCGGGTAGTCGACGGTGGTTCGGGTAACGTGCAGTGTGCGGCGCGAGCAGCTCGGGCAGCTCCGATAGCCGGTCACCCAGGCGTTCCAGCGCTCGGTGTGGACGTGCGAGCAGTTGGGGCAGAGCCAGGCGTCGTAGTTCACGCTGCCGAGCTGCTCTTCCAGGATCTCCTCGCGGCTCAGGTGCTGATCATCCTCGGCCTCCGACATTCGGTGCTTGCGGGTGCCGCACTGGGGGCACGTGCGGGGACGGTTGCGGGCCCAGTGATAGAGCCCGCCACATGCGACGACTCCCCCGGCGACGAACATCCAGCCGAGCGGATTGCCGCTCGAGCGGTAGGGGGTGGAGACGGGGCGGCTCACCGAGGTCGTCGACACCGGACGCCGCGGCGGTGGAGCCACCTCGGCGCTGTGGGGACCGACCTTCAGGTTCACGGAAGCATCCTCCACGCTACCCACCAGCTTGCCGGCAGCCAGGTCCCAGCTTTTGTCCGCGGCGTACTTGCGGGCCGCTTGCAGATCGGGGCTCTTCACGTCCGCTCCGGCATAGAGGTCGATCGTTCCGGTTTCGGTGGCGATCAGACCCAACACCGCATTGGGGCCAAGCTGCAGATCGCGGAACTCCTGCTCGGCGCTGCGAGCCCGAGGGCGGGTGAAGATCACCAGCTCTACCCCGTGCTCGCGGTAGAGCTTCTCGCAGCGATGGATCAGGTTCTGTTTGAAATCTCTCCCCAGCACGTTGGCAAAGTCGGAGATCGCTGAGCCCGTGTAGACTTTCGAACGGACGGCGAATCGAATCGGACGCAGCACTTCGCAGACCTCCTCGACGCAGCTCACGATGCCTCGCGCCGGTCGCTGGGCCTTGAAGTGAGGGATGACCGAGCTCTGCAAAATGGAGGACGTGCGCTGGTCGGGAAGGTGGACCCGGGCTCCGTCGCCCACTTCGACTTCGATGCGTCTCTGGCTCATCACCACCAGCACCAGCACTCCGTTGTTGATGCCGCGCTGACCGATGCCCCACTTGTTGAACAGGGTGGTGGCAAAGCTCTTGGGGGTGCGGTCGGTGTTGTGCAGCACCACCACCGCCAGCTGGCTGCCGTTCCTGGCCTGTAGCTCGTTGGCCAGGGAGTCGATACGAGAGCGGTCGGAGGCGGACAGGACTCCCGCCAGGTCGGTCACCCAGCTTCCCTTCTTGCGGGGGTTGGGCACTTCGTCGGGGGTGGTGGCCAGGGCCCCACCCGCCAGCAACAGCACCAGCACGACCGTAAGAGCGCGTGATTTCATAGCCTGAGCATAGCACGGAGCGAGCTTGAGAGGCATGGGAAAATTCCGGTCGGATCGGAATTGGCTTCGTCGGTCAGGATTGGGACTTGAGCCACTGCTCCGGCGTCATGGAGGCCAGCGACTCGGGCGGTTGCCAGGTGTCGGGAATGTGCCTGTTGGCCCAGCGCACCGCCGCCTGGATGATGGGCAGCGTCTCAGCACCCCTGGAAGTCAGGCGATACTCCTCGCGGGGGGGGCGCTCCTGGTAGCGCCGTTTCTCCACCAGTCCGGCTTCCTCCAACCGCCGCAACCGCTCACTGAGGATGTTGGTGGCGATCTTCTCGGGGGATTCGAGAAAGTCGCCAAAGCGGCGCTTGCCCATGAACAGGTCGCGAAGCACCAGCAGGGTCCAGCGGTCACCGAGCAGGTCGAGGGCATTGGCCAGTGGACAGGGTGATCTCATCGGGAAAGTCTGTCGACCGCTCCTGTCGTCGCTGAGATGTCGGCCAGAGTCATGCAGGATACTTTGCTTGCAATTTGAAAGTCACCTCCCGCCGGTGGGCATGATCCCCCGGCAATCGGGGAAAGGAACCACTCTTTTTATGCTGCTTTATCACTACCCGGGCTCGCCCAACGCCATCAAGGTCAAGATGGTGCTGCACCATCTCAACCTCCCCTTCGAGGAAAAGATCATCGACCTGCCTGGTGGCGAGAGCTTCGCGCCCGAGTTCAAGCAGATCAACCCCAACTGCACCATCCCGGTGCTGGTGGACGGCGATCTGACGCTCAACCAGTCCAACGCCATCATGGTCTACCTGGCCGAGAAAGCCAAGTCATCGCTGTGGCCCTCCGACCCCAAGATGCGGGCTCAGGCTCTGCAGTGGCTGGACTGGTCCAACTGCGAGTGGGGCCCGGGCGTGGCCACCGTCGAGTTCCAGCGCCTGGCTCCCCACTTCATTCAGGGCTTTGTGACCGACGAGAAAGTGGTGGAGGGCGCTCTGGCCAAGGTGGCTCGCTTTGCTCCCGTGCTCGACGAGCACCTGGCCAGGAACCAGTTCATCCTGGGCAACGAGGTGACTCTGCCCGATATCGCCATTGCAGCCCTGATGTTCTACTGGGAGACGGCCCAGGTGCCGCTGCAGCAGTACAGCAACATCCTGAAGTGGTACGGCCGCATGCAGGAGCTGGCCAGCTGGAAGAAGGCGCTGCCGGCCATGGCCGCCTCGGCCTGAGCTGACCTGGTGCGGGCTCAACGCGCCCGCATGAGCACGCGTTGAGCCCGCAAAGGCATCGGCTCGGGTCGGACGCGCCCGCATGAGGTCGCTCCGCTCGGGTCGGTCAGCCGGGTTCGAGCCCGAAGCCGCCCGCGAGCAGGGCTCGCTCGGCCACCTCGCGGGTGGTCTCGAAGGCCCTCGCTGCCTCGAGCTGCTCGCGGGCAGCGGCAACATTGTGCAGCTCGAGGTAGGCGCTGGCCAGGCGCAACTTCAGCTCGGGCTGGTCGGGGGCGGCCCGCACCGCTCGCTCGTAGTAACCAGCCGCTCCGGCGTGATCCGAGGCCAGGGTGTAGCACGAGCCCAGCATGCTCAGGGCCGAGGCGTGCTCGGGGGCTCGCGCCACCACCGTCTCCAGGTCTTGCACGCCGCGCGCGAACTCGCCCGCGAACAGGCGGGTCGAGCCCAGCTGGCAGAGGCACTCCAGGCTGTCGGGTGCGAGCTCGCAGGCCCGGGCGTAGGCGCGCACCGCGGCGGGGAGGTCGCCCAGGGCGCTCTGCACCAGGCCCAGGGTCTGCAAGCCGAAAGCCGACTCCTCGGTGACCTGGCTCAGCTCTTGCATGGCCTCTGGCCAGCGCTGGCTGGCGACGTGAACCAGGGCGCGATCGAGCGGATCCTGCGAGTCAGAAAGCCCCTCTACTTCGACGTGGCTGGCGGCCGGTGCATACAGACTGAACTCGCGCACCAGCTCGCGCAGCTCTCGGGCTTTGGGCACCGAGCCGAGAGCGCCTCCACGGGGAAACTCTCGCTCGCTGCCGGCCAGCAGGCAGCCGTCGGGCAGGCGACTACCCTGCTCGCGGAAGTGCCCGAAGACCCTGCACGAGAAGGGCCGGTGGGGATAGACCGTGCAGCCTTCCTGGTAGTGAGGGCAGACCGGATAGAGCAGCTCTCCGGCTGCATTCCGCTCGCGTCTGACGTAGCGCCGCAGGGAGTCGGCCGCCGCCGGGCTGACGCGGTCGGCCAGGTAAGCGAGCTCGAGCTCGGACACGGCGTGCCGGGTAAGCCCCCGGGCGGTGCAGCAGGTAAAGCAGCTGCCGCACGCGTTGTCGGGCGGGCGGGGCAGATCCTGCTCGGCGTAGAGTTGCTCCAGGAGGTCGACCAGCTTCTTTTCAGGGCGCTTTTCTATCATGATTTCATGCAGGTTTCTGTGGCCAAGAGCGACGTCCTGACCGATCTGCGTCAGCGTGCCGGCAGGTTCGAGAACCACCTGACCAACCCCGCCAGTCAGGCCGCCCACTCGAGGTTGAGCGATCAGATCGAGCTGCTCGAATCAGTTCCCGGCGAGACCCTTGGCGAGGTAAGGCGCGAGCTCCTGGCCCGGGCCGAAAAGATGGACACCGGGCGCAATCGCCTCGGCCTGGCCAGCGCGGCGATGCTGGGCACGCTGGCGACAAGCCTGGTGCTTACTGGAGGTCCCACCGGGGGCTGGACCACCGGGCTGAACGTGCTCTGTCTGTTTGGGGGAGGCATGACCGGCATCCTGGCAGTCGACCGCCACGAGAGGGGGAGCTGGCTGAAAGGTCAGGCTGCGGATCTGGAGAGCTTCCTGCCGGCCTCGGGCTACGCCGGCAACGGCAACCTGGTTTCCCAACCCACCGAGGTGGATCTGGCCGGACCGGCCACTGTGGCCCAGATGCGCGGGCTGCTCGAGGCCACCCGGGGTAGCCTGGCCGAGCAGTCCCAGCCTGAATTCGAGGCGGCTCGCAAGCAGGTGGAGAGCGATTTGAAGGAGCTGGGCCGTTACCCGGCCGAGACCCTGGAAGAGTTGCGCGCGGTCGTGCGCCACCACGACGAGAGCGCAGCCCCCTTCGTGCGCCTGGCACCCTGGGGGCTTGGGGCCAGCCTGGCCTCCATTGCCGTGGCCGGCTGGCACTGGGGGTTTGCGCCCGCCGGCGCGGGGTTGATGCTGGCCACGATGGGCGTGTTGATGTATGGCGCCAACCGGCGGGGCAACGCCCGTCAGGTGGAGGCCATGCTCAACCGCTGGGAGCCCCAATTGCAGTCGCTCAAGGAGATCCACCAGGCCGGCCAGGAGATGCGCGACTGGAAGACGGTGGGAGCGGGCTCGGCGATCAAGGAAGACGCCATGTCCGTGGTCGTGGGCGGCGTGCGGGTGGCAGTGCGGGCTCGCAAGGAGTGACGCGGGCCGCGAAGTTCTCAACCACCTGCGCCTCCAGTTCGACGTCCTGGAGCGTCCTGGAATTGCTGTTCTGACGCTTTTCAGCCTGCGGCTCTATGCTGAGCCCACATGCTCATCGGCGCCCTCTCCCCAGCGACCTGCAGCCATGTCCGCTGGGCCAGCACGCCTCTAGCGGCGGCCCCGGATCCGGATCGCTTTCTGCCCTCGGAGGGGGAGGTGCCTCCCATCCAGGGCCCTCGACACTTTCCCACCCTCAGCCTGGTCTGTGACCAGAACGGCGAGCCGCGCTCGATCGGACGCGGGGACTTCCGCACCGAGGTGCCCGTGCTGCTGGCCCGCGATGCGGCCGACCGGCCCCTGGTGCTCAAGGTGGAGCCGGCCCGGACCCCCGAGGAGCGCGCCAAGCGCGACTACTGGTGGGCCGCTCAGTTGCTGGCCTCGCTGGCCTTCCAGCGCCTGGGAGCCAACGCGGTGCCTTACAGTTATGGTCGGGCCGAGCACCAGGGGAAGGTCCTCGAGGGGCTGGCTTCGCCTTTCCGCCAGTTCGCGCTCCTCTCCGAGCACAGCGACCCGATCAAGAGCCCCGATCAGGTCATCCGCGGCCTGGTGATCAATGCCTGGCTGGGAGACTATGATCGCATCGTCAAGGACGACAACGTCTGGGTGGAGCCCAACGGTGAGGTTCTGCTCGGTGATGTCGGTTGCGCGGGCATGCCGGGGGTGAAGGCCTTTGGAGCCATCCCCAAGGTGCACCTGGAGCTCTTCTCGCGCTGTGCGACCCCCGAGAACGTCGCCGCCGCGGTGTCTGATGTGGTCAGGCTGAGCGACGGCGAGATTCGCAGGCTGGCGAGCGGGGCCGTGGCTCAGTTGCCCGACGCCAACTCGGCCATGGCTGAGAACCTGGCCCGGGTGTTGATCGAGAATCGTGAGGAGCTGCGCCAGGGAAACGTCTTCGAACCGCTGATGGGGGGCCAGGTTCCCGACCGCTTCCCGATGCCGGAGGAGAAAGCGGCCGCCCTGGTGGACGCCGTGACCGGCCGCTACGAGCGCTTTGCCGGTGAGGACCCGGCCGTGGTGGCCTGCCGCGCCATGGAGGGCATTCGCGGCTACGCCCCCATGCAGGGTCGCGACCTGGAGCTGGCCGAGTTGCAGCTATCCAACGCCATCGACCGGCGCAACCAGGGGCGCCCCTGCCAGCTCGAGCTCGCCCCGGGCTGCTTCTTCGTGTGGCACGAGCTGACCAAGCGCGCTATGTCTCCCCGCCAGACGCTGCAGCTCGACCTGGGGCTCAAGCACGCCAACCCTACCTACATCAAGATCTGAGTTCACATTCTGCTAACCTGCGCGTAACCTTCAGGCAACCTGGAGGCAACATCCGGGTGGGAATGCCACCCTATTCATGCCTCACAATCAGCCCATCGCTGTTTGCTCGGGAGCTTGAATCGATGATTGACAGCTATGACTCTCCCTGGAAAGATGCGCTGCAGGAGTTCCTCCAGCCCTTCCTGGCCTTCTTCTTTCCCCAGGTGGAAGAGCGAATCGACTGGTCCGCTCCGGTCGCCTTTCTCGATACCGAGTTGCGCAAGCTCGACCGAGAGGCTGAAGTCGGCCTGCGCGAGGCGGATGTGCTGGCTCAGGTCTCCCTGTTCGAAAGCCAGCAATTGTGGCTCTGGATCCACGTTGAGGTGCAAACCCAGCGGGTGGATGACTTCGCCGAGCGGATGCTGGTCTTCCACTACCGTCTGCGAGATCGTTTCGGGAGGACGTTGTGCAGCCTGGGGGTGCTGGGGGATCTGACCCGTGATTGGCGACCCTCAACGTATAGGTGGGAAGAGTTCGGCTGTCGGCTCGAGTTTGAGTTCCCGGTCGTCAAGCTGTTGGACTACCGGGATCGACTCGGTGATCTGGAGGACAACCCGAATCCCTTTGCGGTCCTGGTGGCGGCTCATTTGTGGACGTTGGAGACTCGACACGACCCTCAGCGCAGGATAGAGCTCAAGGTGCGACTCGTGCGCAGCCTGTTTCGCCGGGGGCTGAAGCGAGAGGTGATCGGGCGTCTGTTTCGGCTGGTTGACTGGATGCTGCGTCTGGAACCGCCTCAGGCTTTACAATTCAGGGAGAAGCTGGCAGAGTATGAGGAGGAGGATCGCATGCCCTACACCACGTCATTCGAAGAGTCCGGTCTGGTCAAGGGGCTCGTTCAGGGCCGAGAGGAGGGCCGAGAGGAGGGCCGAGAGGCGCTTTGGGGCACAATCTTCGGAGTGTTGACAGCCCGCTTTGGGGCTGTGCCCACAGAACTCGAGCAGTCTCTTCGCAAGGAGACGGACCTGACCCGATTGAGCGAGCTATCCGTGCAAGCGGCCCTGGTCGACTCGGCGAGGACATTTCTCGCCCTGCTGAAGGAGAGTCGGCTCAGGGGAGCTCGCCAATCGAAATAAAGAACCCTGTGTCGACAGCCGGCTCCGGCTCGCGCTTCCGCTCGCGTTCGCACACTCGAGCCACCCCGCCTTCTTGGACCAGGAAGCCTTTCTCCTCGAGCCCCGCGCGCCACAGGTCGGATACCACGTCGCGTTGCATGACGTCGGCCGGCTCGACCGGAACGTTGGCGCCGAACGAGGCCAGCCCGCAGGAGTGCACCGAGACCAGCTTGCCACGATAGCTCGAGCCCTCCACCACGCAATCCAGGTCGGAGTGCGCGCCCAGTCGCCCCTTCACGGCGCTTCCGGTCAGGTAGATGCGGCGCCCGGCGTGCTCCATGAGCTCAGCTGCGACCTGTTTGAGCTCGGCGTCGAGTTGCTCGACCCGGTCAACGACCTCATCGTCCGTGTAAGGTTTCTCCAGGTCGCGCACCAGCTTGTCCGCCCAGCGCCACTCCTGGCGCCCGACGGCGTATCCCGAGCGGGGGGTCGCTTCCTCCCGGTCGAGCCTGGCCACGAACTCATCCGGGAAGTGAACCAGGTAAGTGGCCAGGTTCTCGCGCAGCAAGAGATGGCGCTCGAGGGGCACGGAGGCCCTCGTCATCAGCTTGCCGGCGACGTCCCAATGGCGATCCACTGGCAAAGTATAGGCCTGAGTCCTGAAAATTGGCTGATCTCAGCGCTCGGGGTGCGCGACGAGTGCCGGGACCCCCGGATGGCAGCCCGAGTCGGCGCGTCCTGCGCGGTCCGAGCATGCCCTCGCGCCTGGACGAAGGTGCCCGCTGCTGGATCGGTTCGGCGAGCCGGGCCGGGGAATGGGGCCTCCGCCAGCGCGCTGAGGTGCGCGATTCAGGGGGTGAAGCAGGTCCAGGTGACCTCTCAGCAGATCGTGACCGCTCATGGGAACCTGTCCTGGCATTCACAAATCGGTAATCTTCCCGGTCGGGGGCTGGATTATTCTGCGGGCATGATGATTCAGATGCGCCCCCTCGAGGGCAAAAAGATAATGATCGACCCCGGCCACGGGGGGCCGGATCCCGGAGCCATCGGTCAGGCCGGAGCGGAAGAGGAGGACGTGGCCCTGGCCATGTCCCAGAAGCTCCAGGAGGACCTTACGGCGCTGGGTGCCGAGGTGCGCCTCACGCGCACGACCGACAGCGCGGTGCTGCCCGGTGGAAGCAAGTCGGAAGATCTCCAGGAGCGGTGCAACATGTCCAACCGCTGGGGCGCCGACCTGTTCATCAGCATGCACTGCAATTCCGCCGAGAACCAGAACGCGGTGGGAACCGAGACCTACCACGCCCGCAACGCCAGCTCCAAGTCCAAGATCGCCGCCCGCCTGGTGCAGAACCAGACCGCTCAACTCCTGCCCAACCGCGGGGTCAAGCAGGCCAACTTCCACGTCATCGTGCATACCAACGCGCCCGCCATCCTGGTGGAAACGGCCTTCATCTCAAATCGGGGCGAGGAGGCCTTGCTGGTGGACAACGGCTTCCAGGACCGCTTCTGCGAGCACGTGGCGGCCGGGGTGTCCAACTACCTGACCATGGCAGAGAACATCAAGACCGTGGCCCCCCGCCCCGACCCGGGCGAGATGGACGACGAGTCCAACTGGGATCCGGAGAAGCCCAACCAGGCCGGCCAGGAATACCTGCTGGCCGGGTAGACGCAATCCAGGAGGGCGGTTCGACGGAACCGCCCTCACTGATTTCACGGCGGCGGTACGGGGCAGAGGGGTGGTATACGCACCTGCCAGGGCCGTACCGCCGAATTTCGGGCGTAAGCTCAAGGGGAAGCCGGTCGGTATCCCTGCGTTGTTCCGTTCTACTGAACCATACCTGAATGCGCTTCAATGAAGGCCCTCGCCGCCATCTCGGCGCGCGTTGTGAGTCCTCACCCGGGGACCCCATCTTTCTTGCGCACCACCACGCCGCCCACGATGAGCGACTCGTCCCGCTCTTCCACCGTGCGCCCCTGGCGGGCGAGCATCTGCTCGAGCACTCCCTCCAGGCTGTCCGACAGCACCCTGGTTCCGATCACGGCCATGAAGTCGTCCATGGCCTGGGCCAGGGTCAGGTGGGCCAGCCGTCCCCCGGGGGCCCGGTGCTCTTGCAGGAAGCTGACCACCCGCGCGCCGTCTTCGGGCAGGAGCACCTCCAGGCTCTTGAGCAGGCGGTCGGCCTGGCCGTCGGGGCGGCCGGCCTCGGTCAGCACCTCGGCCAGAAGGCCGCGCAGTTCCTCCGCTTTGGCCTCGGGGGCCCAGCGGCGGGATACGAGCACGAGGCGGGAGGCCAGGTCCACCCGCACCAGCGGGCTCAGGTTGGGTCCGCTGGCGGCCAGGGCCGGCCACAGCTCGCTGGCCGCCCTCAGACCCAGACGTTGGGTGAGCAGCACCAGGGCCTCGGCTGACTGGTTGAGCTCCTTGCTGCCTTCCAGCGGCTCGAGCAGGCGCGCGCCTTTCAGGCCCGCGGACAGGTTGCCGGTGGCCATGGTCAGCCGGGTGATCAGATCCATCCGATCGCGCAGCTTCTCGGGGGGACAGACCAGGGCGCCGCGCAGGTCGTCCAGGGTGGGACGGGTGGCATCATAGCTGAGCGAGCCGAGTTGCAGCGAGCGGATGCGCACGCCCGCCTCGTTGACCTGGTCATCGGAGGTCAGACGCAGACGGAATTCCTGGCCCTGGCCGCCCAGGTCGAAGGTGCGGGTCTCGAAGCCCGAGCTGCCGTTCAGGCGGTCGAGCTCGACCCATTCCTCGCCCTGGCGGGCCTCCAGCCGGAGGTAGTCGTAGCTGTCCTCGAGGTCGTAGGCCAGGTTCAGCGTCAGGGTGGAGGCGTCCGGCACCGGACCGAGCAGCAGGGTGGCGTTGGAATTGGTCTGATAGCCCGAGCCGTCGTTGTCGCTCAAGATGCCGTCGGGCCGCCGCACCCAGTCGTTGAGGCGTACTCCCGCGGGCAGCTTGCCCGTCATGTCCAGCAGCTCGGCCAGGCGGGCGAACTGGGGGCCGCCGCAGGGCTGCTCGAGCAGGGCGCTCACGAAGGCGGTGCGCTCTTCTTCGGAGGGATCAAGGCCCAGCTTGACCTCCATGGCGGCCGCCTGCTCGCTGAGGAAGGAGGCTCGCGATGCGGCCTGGACCGGGTCGGCGGCGCCGGCCACCAGGGGCCACAGTTTTTTTGCCTGGCTGACGCCCAGCGAGCCAGCCAGTTGTGCGGCCGCCTCCGGGTGCGCGGCTGCTCCGGGCCAGCCGCTCACCTCCAGGGCGGCGCTGGACGAGCCCAGTCGTTCGGCCAGCGCGGCCGTGGCCGCCAGGCGCGCGGATCGCTCGGCCGATGGCAGGCGGTCGAACTGGTCCACCAGCGAGAGCAGGGTTTGGGGGCCGGAATCAAGCCGCAGGGCCACCTCGGGCTCGGGCCCGCGCCAACCGGTAACGAGCACCTGCCGAAGCTGGGGGCCGGCGTCGCTTTGCTGGTCGTCGGCCTGCATGCGGAAACGCAATTGGACCTTGCCCCCGTCGAAAGCCGACAGATCGAGCTGGTGCTCTTGCTCGGGGTTTTGCTGGCCGGTGAACGAGGTCAGGCCTTGCCACGGGCCGCCCGGCCTGCGGGCTTCCAGGTGCAGGTGATCGTAGCCGCTTTCGAGCGAGCCGCCCAGGCGCAGTCGCAGGCGGGCGCCGGTCAGAGCGGTCAGGTCCAGATCGGGAGTGGTGGCGGCGGATTTGCACTCGCTCGGGTAGTTGGGACAGCTCAGCCCGTAGCCTGAGCCCTCCACGAATCGGGTCTGCCAGCCCGCGTCGAGCTTCCAGCCGGCCAGGTCGTCCTCGCGGCCGACCAGCGTGTGGAGGGCCGCCCGCTCGGGCTCAGACAGTCTGGCGCCGACCAGCTTGCGAGCTCGCTCGAGCTGGGTGGGCAGGTCGAGGGGCTGGCCGGCCTCGGCGGCCAGCCGTCCGCTGGCCCGAAAAGCCTCCAGGGCGGGGGCGGCCTGCTGCCCGGGAGCAAACAGCACGCTGGCGGCCGAGGTTCCCAGGTTCCGGCCCAGCTCACCCAGGGTCTTGAGGTCGGCCGGATCGGAAGTCTGCGGCCACAGCTTGAGGGCGGCGCTGGGCGAGCCCAGATCCCGGGTCAACTGCTCCAGCTTCGAAAGCTCACCGCCCAGCCCGGCCGGTCCCACGGCCACCAGCCGGTCCACCAGATCGTCGGCCGCCAGCCTCTCGGAGTTGAAGCCGAAGACCGGTCCCGAATCGCTGGTTATCCGCATCCCCTGCAGGCGATAGCCCCACTCGTGGCCCTGATCGTCGGCCTGCAAGCGCACGCGCAGCTGCACCGGTCCGCCGTCGAAGGCGCTGAGATCAACCAGCTCGCGCCGGTCGTCGGCCTGGCCGGTGCAGGTCTTGAGCGTGGTCCACTCGCCGCCGGGGCGGCGAGCCTGCAAGAAGACGTGGTCGTAGCCCGACTCCAGGCCGTGGCTGTGCTCGAGCACCAGCAGGCTGTTCTTGCCCAGCTCGAGCGTGGGAGTGGTCAGAGAGCTGTCGGTCGTGCCCTGATAGGAGCGCTGGAAGCCTCCCCCGGGGAGCGCCTCCCAGCCGCTGTCAGCCATGAAGCCGACCTCGGCGGCGGGCTTGCTCATCAGCTCGACCAGTCCGCGGGCCTCGACCCCGGCCTGGAGCAGCTTTGTGGCGAGCGCTTCCGGAGACGATTTCGAATCGGTCAGGTCCATCAGCCGGGAGCACTCCGTGAGCCGATCCTGCACGACCGAGGGCGCCAACGTCTTGACCTGGGGCCACATTCGGACGGCCCGGTCCACCCCCACCCGGCCGGCCAGCTCACCCAGGCGCGCCTCGTCGTCTTTCGGACCAAGCGCCGCCGCCAGGGTCAGGGCCGCGGCCGGGCCGCGCTCGGTGGCCAGCCGCTCCACCCGCTCGATTTGAGCCGTATCGCCCTGGCGGGCCAGCTCGGCCAGCTGATCCAGGGTTCCCTGCCCCCGGTCGAAGCTCAGATCGCCCAGCTTGAGCGCGCGCAGAGCCACGCCGTCGGCCGAGGCCTGGTCGTCGGAGGTCAGGCGGAATCGCACCCGCACGGTCTGAGCGGCGTACTCGGACAGGTCCAGGCGATGGCCCTGCCAGCCGCTCGAGCCGGTGAAGGTGGTCAGAGGGGTGAACTTGCCTTGCTCGGGGGCGATCTCCACGCGCAGGTGGTCGTAGCCGGATTCGAGCTCGTGGCGCAGCTCGAAGCTCAACTCGGCCTGTGGGCCGAGCGTGACGGGCGGGCTGGTCAGCGAGCTGTCGCAGTTGTTGTCGTAAGGCGGGTGCACCAGAGCCGGGCCCTCCACGCCCCACTTGCCTTCGAACGTCCAGCCGGCGGGTTTGTCGCCCATCTTGCCGGCCAGCTCGCGCAGCCTGGCCGCCGTGTCGGTGGTCAGGCCCTTCTTGAGCAGCTCGTCGGTCAGCTCGGGACGACCCAGGAGCTGGCTGAGCTGGTCGAGCTGCACGGCCTGCTCTGCCGTGGCAGCCCAGTTGCCGCTCAGGTTAGGCCACAGCTCGGTGGCCTTGCGCACTCCCAACTGCTCGGCCAGCGTGGTCAGGGCGGCGGTCTGCTCGGCGTAGTCCTGCTCGTTCTGGCGTCCGTCCAGCACCTTCGCCAGGGCGGCCGCGGCTCGGAAATCGCCCAGCCGGTGGCAAGCTTCACCCAGCCAGCTCGGATCGGGCTGGGCCAGCGTCAGCCGCACCACCTCGTCGGCGCTGACCGGAGCGGAATCCAGGCTCAGGGGGGTGTGCACCCGGCCCTGAGCATCCGTTCCGCGCAAGCTCAGCTGACCGAAGCGGAAGCCGCCTTCCTGGCCCTGATCGTCGGCCTGCAAACGCCATCGCAGCTTCAGGCTCTGGCCGTCGTACTCGCGCAGGTCGATCTCCACCGCCTCGCCCGAGGAATTGCCCGTGAAGCTTTGCAGGGTCTCGAAATGATGGCCGTCGCGGGAGGCCTCCAGGTGCACGTGGTCATAGCCCTGCTCGAGCTCGTAATCGCAGCGGAAGCTGAGCCGGCAGCGGCTCAGGCCGTCCAGGGACACGGGAGGGGAGGTCAGCGAGGTGCGGGCATCCGTAGCATAGCTTGAGCCCGGGGAATCATCGAAGGCAACCCCCAGCGTGGGGTGATCCACCAGCATCCAGTCGCCCTGAAAACCGCGGGCCGGATCGGGAGCGTCCAAAAGAGCGCGCAGCACCGTCTTCTGCTCGGGAGTGGCGCGGGCCAGCCGAGGATAGGCCCGGGCGTCCCCTCCCAGTCGGGTCAAAAGCTCGCCGTTCTCCGCAGTGAGAGGGAGTTTCTCATCCTGACACAACTGCCAGAGAGCGACCGCCCGGTCGTCCTGGCCGTCGGCCCACTGTTGCGCCTGGTGAGCCATCTGCAAGAGCTCGGGAAGGCGGCCGGGCTCGCTCTGGTTGCGCTCCAGCACCGCCTGGAAGAGCGGGCTCTGGCCCAGGCGAGCGAGCACCTCGGCCTTCTGCTCGGGCGTCCCGGGGGCCGGGTTCTGGACCACGTAATCGTAGGCTTGCTGCAGGCCTTTGGGAAAGTGCGGAGCCAGCGCGTCCAGCAGGGTCTTCGGCTCCTTCAGGGTCTCGTGGGCGCGCTCGAGGTCATGCTCGCCCACCTGCACGTTGCGATAGGCCACCGAGAGGTAGCTCTCGCCATAGCGGTAGATCTCGGCCGGATCGCCCCGGTAGGCGAAATTGCCCTGGTGCACGGCCTGCAGGCCTCGGGCCAGATCGGGCTGGCTCAATCCCTGGGGACCCGGCCCCCCGCTCAGGTAGTCGGCCAACCGGGCCTCCTCGCCCGATTGGACGATCATCTGGCGCTCGTTGTCGAGCTGCACCACGACCTGGGGCGATTCGGAGGTGGTCAGCTCGCGGTAGGCCCCGAACGGCTCCACTTTCCCGGCCAGGTTGCGCAGGGCGGCAGCCGTCTCGACATCGTCCGGGGGCGGGGCGCTGCCGTAGAAATAGCGGGCCTGCTCGAGCTCATGGGCCCCGTCGGTGCGCAGCCACTCTCCTCCGGGGGCGCGCAGGTCCACCCGCTTGCCCTCGCCGGCGCGCCGCTCGGCCTGCTCAGAGTCGATGCTCTTCCAGAAGAAGAAGAAGCGCTTCTGGCGGAACTCCACCCCTTCGGCCCAGCGGCCAACGGCCGCCCCGGCCGGACCCCCGACGGCGGCTCCGGCCACCGAGGCCAGGGGGAAGGCGGCCACGGGCGCAGGCCTGGCGGGCGAGAGCTCGACCCGGTCCAGGGCCTGGCTGGCGGATGCCTGCTGTCTTGCATGCGGCTGCCTGGGAAGGGCCGCTGAGGTCGGACGGATGATCACGTGCAGAGCATAGAACCCTGTCCTGACAGGAGTTTGAAAGCCCTGGAGGGATCGCTGAAGGATCCTCGATGGATCGGGTTGCCCGGGCAGGGGAGGGCGACTTCGCTTCTAGAATCGTTGCTGCACGTTGGACCAGAACAAGCCCCGGCTGGCCACAGCCGCCGACCTGGAGAGCGCGCTTGCGCTTGTATCTCAGTGCCGCAGCAAGGCTTTCTCCCAGAGCATGCGTGAGTTTGAAACCTGGCAAGGCGATTACGACCTGCTCGTCACCGATGGAGCCAATGGCGTCGCGGCCCTTCTGGTTCTGAAGAAGCATCTGACCCGAGGCATCACGGGCGATCGCGAGTCGGTCATTCACGACCTCCTGGCCGCGAATGAGCAGGAGAGCTTCCTGGAAAGCGCGGCGGCGCTGGCGCGGGGCTACGGCTCCCAGTATCTCACCATCGAGATTGCTCCCCACGACGAGCGCCTCCGCGAGAAGCTACTGGCGCTGGGATACCGGCTGGAGAGCCATCGGATTTCGGTCGTGACTGCCGAATGCCAGGCGCCGGGCGGCAGTCCTTATTCAGTTCGATTGGCCGGGCCGGGAGACGACTTTCAGATTGCCGTTCTCAATTCCACCATGCTCGCTCACACCTTGTGTCCCGGACGCGACTACGACCTGAGCGAGCTGACCTTCCGGTCGATGGAGGCCATCTTTCACC
>CAYYHB010000082.1:0-17861 GCA_964471395.1 uncultured Burkholderiales bacterium
ACTCACTGATCAAGGACAGCGCTCATCAGAGCATACCCCACCAGTACCTGGCGGTGGTGGAGACAGCGCGGCACATCGCGGACATGGTCCAGGCTGGCTGGGAGGTTGTGGTCACCCACGGAAACGGGCCCCAGGTCGGTTTCATCCTGCTGCGGAGCGAGCTGGCCCGTGGCAAGGTGCACCCCGTGCCGCTCGACGTTTGCGGCGCTGACACTCAGGGTGCCATCGGCTACCATCTCCAGCAGGCCCTGCGCAACGTGTTCCTGGAGCGGGGAATGACCAAGTCGGCCATCACCCTGGTTACCCAGACGGTGGTGGACCCGAAAGACCCGGCCTTTCAAAAGCCCAGCAAGCCCATCGGGCCCTTCATGACGGAAGAAGAGGCCCATCGCCGCGAGCGCGAAGAGGGGTGGGCAGTAGTGGAGGATGCCGGGCGCGGCTGGCGTCGCGTGGTGGCCAGCCCGAAACCCCGCGAGATCGTGGAGCTCGACGCCATCAACACGATGATCGGGGCCGGCTTTCTGGTCATCGCGGTGGGCGGGGGAGGGATCCCGGTCATCCCCAACTCGGACGGGGCCCTGGAAGGCGTGGCCGCCGTGATCGACAAGGACCTGGCCTCCAGCCTTCTGGCTCAGCAGCTCAAGGCCGACCTGTTCGTCATCTCGACCGCCGTCGAGAAGGTATGCCTGCGCTTTGGAACCCCGGAGCAGGAGGAGCTGAGCCAGCTGACAGCGGCTCAGGCCCGTCAGTACCTCGAGGAGGGCCACTTCAAGGCCGGCAGCATGAAACCCAAGGTGGAGGCGGTACTGGCTTACCTGGAGGCCAGCGGCAAAAAAGCCTTGATAACCAATCCCGAGAATCTCAAGCGGGCTCTCGGGGGGGAAACTGGTACCCACTTCTCAGCCTGAACCTGCTATAATGAACCGGTACCGCGCCTTCTGGGGGTGGCTTTGTCTGACGACAACCGGATCGGAAATGGTCGAGGCTCCGAGCGCTCCGAGCGTTCCGAGCGCTCGCGTAATTCCCGTTCGGCCAGGGGGTCTGAGAACGGCCGGGCCGAACGGACCACCGGCTCCACCGTCCCCAACATGCGCAGCATGTTTTTTTTCGAGGCTGACCGGATGGTGCTGCTCCAGGACGCGCGCACCTCCAACCAGGAAATCTTCCAGGGCTGGAGCCGGACGGCGGGCGATGAGAATCGGGGCCCAGGGCGCTCTGAGGACGCCCCCGGGCAGAATCGGGGGGCGGGACGCTCGGACGACGACCGGGGCGAGAACCGGGGCCCGAGGCGCGCGGAGGACGGCCGGGGCGAGAACCGGGGCCCGAGGCGCTCGGAGGACGACCGGGGCGAGAACCGGGGGCCGAGGCGCGCGGAGGACGACCGGGGCGAGAACCGGGGCCCGAGGCGCTCAGAGGACGACCAGGGCGAGAATCGGGGGCCGAAGCGCTCGGAGGACGACCGGGGCGAGAATCGGGGCCCGAGGCGCTCGGAGGACGACCGCGGCGAGAATCGGGGACCGAAGCGCTCGGAGGACGACCAGGGCGAGAATCGGGGCCCGAAGCGCTCAGAGGAGAACCGTCGGGCAGAAGACAATCGCCAACCACGCCAGGCCGAGGAGAGCGAGCGGCGCGAGCCGCCTGGCCAGGCCAGGAAGAACGATGAGGCTCGCCGCCTGGAGCTCGAGAACCGCCAGCGCGCGGAGGAGGCCCGCCGCCAGGACGGTCCCGGGCGCAGCGAGGACGCCCCGGGGCAGGCCCGCAAGCGGGACGGCTCAGACGAGCGGAGCTCTCTGATGGAACGGATCCGGGAGGCGATGCGGAAAGACGAGGCCCGCCGTCCGGAGCCGGCCGAGCCCCGGCGAGACAGCCCTCAGCCTCAAAACGAGCCCCGCCGGCCCACCCTGGCTCAACCTGAGCCGCCGCGACGACCACCCGTCCCGGCCCAGCCCGAGCCGCCGCGCAAGCAGCCCGCTGCCGAGCTCCCGCGTCGCCCTCCCGACGAGCCCCTGAAAAAGAGCCCGATTGTGCTTTCGGCTCCGATCGGTCAGCAAGTGCGCAAACCGGAGACGCAGACCCCGGCTGCACCCGAGCCACCCACCCCTACCCCCACCCCGCACCAGCCGGCCTCGCGCGCCCTCTACAAGCGGCCGGACGCCACCCCCAGGCTCCCCGAGCAGAGCACGGTGCCGGCCGCGCGGGCGTTGCCCCAGGCCCCCCAGGAGAGTCGCCTTCCCACGCCCCAGGCCCGGCTTCCCGAACTGCCTCGGCCCCCTCGGGGTGAGCAGCCGATCACTCCCGCCCCCACTCCGGCCGTGCGGGTCGACAAGCCCGCGCCCCAGCGGGTTGATCCGGCGCCTTCCCACGCCACCGTCGTCTCACGCAATTCAGCCGAGGGAGCGGGTACGCAGAGCGGAGGCCAACAGGAGTCCGAAGGGCGGGCCCGTCCCACCGAGATCGCTCGTCTGTCGGCCCCGGTCGTGCGCGAGAATCGGTTGCTGAGCCGTTTTCTACTGCCAGGCCGGGGCGAGTTGGATGAAGAGCTGGAGGCCCTCAAGAATTCCCCCCGGGTCGAATCGATCCAGAAGCGCAACCGCGGCGGCGGCCAGGGCGGGGGAGGGGGGCAGCAGTCCTCCGGTCAGTCCTCCGGCCAGGCGTCCGGCGGTCCGGCGGCGGGCGAGGCGGGCCTGGAGGGGGTCGATCCCCATACCGGCATGTCCCGCATGCTGGTGCGGCCCGGCCTGCAACCTGTCTTGCCCCAGCTCGAGCAGCTCTTCGCGACGGCGGGTCTTTCCTATGCTGCTGACACCGAGGAGACGCCTCAGTTCATGCGCTCCTACTGGATCGCCATGGCCTGGCTCAGCCAGCATCAGGGGCAGCATGGCCTGAGTGAGCGGATGTGCTACTTCGGGGCAGCCATGTTCGAGGGTATGCAGGGTTGGCGCCGCAAGGGCCAGGTCAGCGAAGAGCAGGTCGTCAATCGTCTGCTGGCCATGCTCGCGGAAGAAGGCGGCTTTCTGGGCGAGCACTCGCTGCGGGTGATGACCTTCGCCGACGCGGTCTGCGAGGACCTCAACGTGCAGGACCCGGCCATCCGCGAGCAGGTGCGCTCGGGCGCCCTGCTGCGTGATCTGGGGATGGCGGGGCTGGATTACCGCCAGCTTCCCCCTGCGCTCTCCGAGCAGGTCCAGGGTCTGCGCAACTCGGGCGACCTGCACATGGCCGGTCGTCTGGCCGACATCGGAGCTCTGCGCGTGCCGGCCGAGATTCGCAATAAGCCCGGGCCCCTGAACGCCGAGGAGCGGGCTTTGATGGAGAAACATCCCGAGTTCGGAGAGCAGCTTCTGGCCCGCTTTCCCGCCTTCCGCCACCTGGGTCCCATCGTGCGGGCCCATCACGAGCGCTGGGACGGGCGGGGATATCCCGATGGGCAGATGGGCCGTCGCATCCCCATGGCCTCGCGCATCATCGCTGTTTCGGACGTCTTTGACGCCCTCACCAGCGAGCGCCCCTGGCGCGAAGCCTGGAGCTACGATCGAGCGATCGGTTATATCCAGGAAGGGGCGGGTACCCAGTTCGACCCGGAAGTGGTCCGGGCGTTCCTGCGAACCTCCCGCCGCCTGAAGGCGGCCGGCTACCTGGACTGACCGGGAAGAAACCTTTGCTCCCTCGCGACCGAGTGAGCACAGCTCATTCGGGAGGAACCCATGAAAAAGCACTTTCTTTGCGCCGCTCTGGGCGGTGCTTTGCTGGCCTCGCTGGCGACTCAGCCGGGTCTTGCCAAGCGCGACGAGCCGGCGGGCTCACGGGATACCATTCAGTTGGCTTTACTGTTGGATACATCCAACAGCATGGACGGCCTGATCGACCAGGCCAAGAGCCAGCTGTGGAAGGTGGTCAACGAGTTCTCGGAGATGAAGAAGGACGGCAAGGTGCCCCGCCTTGAGGTTGCCCTTTACCAGTACGGCAACGACGGCCTGAACGCCCGGGAGGGCTACGTGCAGCAGGTGGTGCCTTTCACCACCGACCTGGACAGAGTATCCGAGCAGCTGTTCAAGCTCAAGACCAACGGTGGCGAGGAATACTGCGGCTGGGTCATGCGCTCGGCCATGAAAGAGCTCTCCTGGAGCGACAAGCCCAAGGACATCCGGGTCATGTTCATCGCCGGCAACGAGCCTTTCAACCAGGGCACGGTCAACTATAAGGAGGTCTGCGCCTCTGCCCGTCAGAAGGACGTGATGGTTAACACCATCTTCTGCGGCCCGCGCGGAGAGGGCGTGGAGACCGCCTGGTCCGATGGGGCCAAGCTGGGCGGCGGGGATTACCTGTGCATCGATCAGGACCGCAAAGTGGTCGATATCCCCACCCCATACGACGCCGAGCTGGCCACTCTCAGTACGAAGGTCAATGACACCTACGTCGCTTACGGCGACAGCGGGAGTGCCGGCCGGGCTCGTCAGGAGGAGCAGGACAAGAACGCCGCCGCAGCCGCGCCTTCGGTGGCCGCTCAGCGGGCCAACACCAAGGCAGGTGGCAACTACAGCAATGCCGGCTGGGATCTCGTCGACGCCACTCGCGAGGGAGAGGTCGATGTCCGCAAGGTTCCCAAGGATCAGCTGCCGGCTGAGATGCAGCCCATGACCGAGAGTGAGCGGGCGGCCTACGTCGACAAGAAGGCGAAGGAGCGCTCCGCCCTGCAGGCCCGAATTCGCGAGCTCTCCGCCAAACGCGACGCCTTCCTGGCCGAGAAGCAAAAGGCCGCCTCGGGCGCGGAAACGCTGGACGAGGCGATGATCAAGGCCGTGCGCACCGAGGCGGTCAAGCGCGGCTACACCGTTCCCAAGACCTAGGGCATCATCCGGTAAGTCCGTCCCTACGCCTTGTCCAGAGAGCGCGGAGTGAACCCCCGCGCTCTCTTTGTCAGGCGACCGACTCGGGGTTGCGGAAGCTGGCCACGCTGATCTCGGGCGTGGGGGCCAGCACTACCCGGTTGCGCCCCTTCAGTTTGGCCTGGTAGAGAGCCGTGTCGGCGGCCTTGATCAGAGCCGTGCAGGCCTGTCCGTGGGTGGGGTAGGAGGATACGCCCACCGAGATGCTGATGGGCGATAGGCTCTGGCGTCCGACGCTGACCTCGAGCCGGCTGATCCCCTCGCGCAGGGCCTCGGCCCGGGCCGCACCGTTCTGCAGCGAGCTGCCGGGTAGAATGAGGATGAACTCCTCGCCTCCGTAGCGGCAGGCCACGTCCTCGGCCCGCACGTTCTCTCTCAGGAAACGGCCCACGGCCTGGAGGACCGCATCGCCAGCATCGTGGCCGAACTGGTCGTTGAAGCGCTTGAAGTGGTCCACGTCGAGCATGATGACGCTGACCGACTCGCGCTTGCGCCGGGCTCGGAACACCTCGCGCTCGAGCGACTCCTCCATGAAGCGTCGGTTGTAGAGCCCTGTCAGGGTGTCGCGCACCGACTGCTGACGGAGGGTCTCGCGTAGCACCAGGTTGGCGATGGCAAGCGACAGTTGCTCGGCCACGCTCTCGGCGAGTTGCATCGTTTTCTGAGCCAGAGGCTGGTCGCTGATAGGGCGCAGGTGCAGGATTCCGAGCGCCTCTCCCTGAGCCATCATGGGCACGCACAGCGTCCAGCTCGAGCCTTCGTCATCCACGTGGGCGCAGAACGGCTCGGGGTCACCCTGCCGGGCGAAATGGGTGCAACCGCGCCGAAGCGACCAGCAGTTGGGCGGAGTGAACATCTCCTCGGCGGCATTCCAGCCCCAACAGGTGAGCGTCTCCACCACGTTCTTGGACGGGGAGATCAGCATCACCGAGCCGGCCGTCTCGGGGAAGAGCCGCAGAAAGAATGGCCCCACCGAGCGGAAAGCTTCCTGTTTGTCTTGCGAGGACTCGATCAGCTCCAGCAAGCGCCGCAAGAGATCGGCGTCCTGGCTGCGTTGCTGCAGGCTGTGGACCATCTCCTCCAGGGAGGCGTGGCTGGTCAGGATCTCCTGCTGGGTGGTCTGCCGCTCGCGCTGCAGCTGGTCGCTCATGTCGTTGAAGGCGGTGGCCAGCTCGGCGATCTCGTCGTGCCCCGAGACCGGAATTCGGGCGCTGAGGTCACCCAGGCCCACCCGTCGAGCCGCTTCTACCAACGGCTCCAGCGAGCGCCCCAGGCCCCGCACGATCAGCCCTCCGATGGCGGCGACGAGCAAGAGAGAAGCGCCCAGCACGCTGAGGATGGTCAGTTGGGTGGAGCGGGCGGCCCGCTCGGCTCCCTCCTGGCGACCGCGCAGAAGGGCTTTCTCCTCGCTCTGCAGCTCGGCTACCAGCCGCTCCAGTTTGCGCATCAACTCGCGGCTCTGCTCGGGGCCGGCCAGCCGGCTCGCGGCGGCCAGCTTGCCTTTCTGCCGGGTGGCGATGGCTCTCTTGAGCAGCTCCAGCCGCTGGGTGGTCAAAACCTCCAGTTGGGTAAAGCGCTCGAGTTGGACAGGATTGGACCTGAGCAGGTGGCGCAGCTCCTTGCGGTCCTGCTGCAACTGGGCCACCTGAGCCTGAAAGCCCGTCAAAAAATGGGGCTGGCCGGTGGCCGCGTAGCCCTGGGCATTGCTCTCGGCCGCGCCCAGGTCATACTGAGCCTGGCTCAGGGCTCCCAGAATGCGGAAGGAGTGGGACACACCCGAGGCATCATTGAGGAGGGATTCCAGGCGGTCCGAGGCCACCAGGCCAACCCACAAGAGGCTGAGAACCGCCAGCCCAAATCCCCCGCCGATCTTTTGCCCGATCGTCCAGGTAGAGGGCATCGTCGTCTGTCTCCAGATTCGGGATGAGTGGGGCGGAAGTTGCCCCGGCTCAGCATACCGCTCTGGGACTGGGTCAGAATAGGAGCCAGCTCACACTGGCTCGACGACTCAGGAGGCCTTGCGACGTGAGCGCCGGCGGGCCGGCTTTCCGGCTGGCCGCTCAAAAGCGGTTGGCCGCGCCTTCAGCCAGCGGTGAAGACACTTTTGATCGCAGGAAGCTCCCGCCGGCGGCAGGAGCTGCAGCCCCACCCGGTGGTGCTCGCCCTGCAGGTTGCTCCAAACGGGACGCACCTGGAAGAGCACCGGGGCCAGACCCTCGAGGCGAAAGACGATCTGCTCGGGCAGGGTTGCCAGGGGGCCGGCGCTGACCAGGCCCACCCCTGACTCGCTCACGTCCACGAGCTGTCCTCTTCGGAACGGGCCGTGCCCGGTTCGGAAATAGGCCTGGGCCTCCACCGCATACCTCAGGTTCTGCCGATTGTCGTCCATCGTTACCCTGCCTTCACGCGTCGTTGCCACCATTGTAACGGCTCGATGTTACAAAAGTGTTTATTTTGCGACGACGGTTCGAACGACGGCAAAACGGGCGCGGCCTGAGCGTGTCTCGAGCTCGCGGCGCAGAGCGGTCGGGCTGCGCCGCACGGCCGGACGATGCAGCTCGCACTCTTTGATGCCGTTGGCATCACGCTGGTAGCGGGTGCGGTAGGTCGTGCGGGCGTCCTCGAAACCGCGCTCGAGCAGCCTCTCCACCAGAGCTCCTGCGGTGGACTCATCGGTGAGCACGAAGCTGTCCACGCGAAGCTCCAGGCTCCCATCCCGGGCCGAGGCGATCAGCTCACGCACCTGCAGTACGCGGCGGCGGGCCATGGCCGGGTTGCCGTCGCCAACGGGGCGCATCTCCAGGAAACTGGAAATGGTAACCCGGTGCTTACGCTGGTCATTGTCCCAGAAAGTGCGGGAAGTGCCATTGGGGTGGGCCTCGCCCCCCACCCGGCCGGCGACCACTTCGGTCCAGAGCCGGTTGTAGGCCTGGACTCGCTTGTCCCGCCCCGAGAGGGGGGGGAACTGTTTGAGTAGCAAATCGAGAAGCGTCATCTTGCCCTCAGTCTAATCGAGAGCATTTGGAGGGGCTTTTGAACGCCATGGGGGGCGTGTTAACGTTCTGTAAACGGACTGGGGCAGAGTTTACGTTTCGGTTTGCGCCACCATCACCCGGTTGCGTCCGCCGCGTTTGGCCTGGTAGAGAGCCTGATCGGCGGCCTCCAGGGTGGCTCCCGGCTCTTGCTCGATCAAGAGAGGCGACAGCCCGATACTGGTAGTCACCGGCAGCAGCGTGCCATCCGGCAGGGTGAACGGGGTAGCCTCCACGACTTTGCGCACCCGCTCGGCGGTGGCTTCGGCGCTGGCAAAGGGAACCTGGCGCAAGAGCACCACAAATTCCTCGCCACCATACCGTCCGACCAGGTCTTCCGCCCGCAGGGTCTCCTTCAAGCGGCCGGCCAGCTCGATCAGGACGGCGTCTCCAGCCGGGTGGCCGTGCTGGTCGTTGACTGACTTGAAGTGGTCCACGTCGAGCAGAGCCAGGGAATATTCGGTGTGGTGGCGGCGGGCCGCCGAGAGCTCTTCGGCCAGTCGGCTCATGAAGCTGCGCCGGTTCAGTACGCCGGTCAGGCCGTCCAGGTTGGCGCTGCGGTACATGTCCTGGAACAGGTCATGCACCTCTTGATCGGAGTGCTCGAGCCGAAGGTTGACTTCTGGCCCCAGCCCCAGCGAGTCTCCGTGGGAAAGCTCGGCCCGCTCGACAGGCTCGCCGTTGACAAAGACCCCATTGGTCGAGCCCAGGTCCTGCACCACCACTCGCCCTTGCTGGTCGACCTCGAGCTTGGCGTGGGCCCGGCTGACGCCCGCCCCGCGAAGCACGAGATCGGCGTGGGAGGCTGACCGACCCAGCACCAGCGTGCCCGCCCGCAACTGGAGAATCTCACCCTTCTCAGACCCGGTCAAAGTGATGAGGCAGGGCATCTTATGCACCGCAAGGCCCTTGAGCGGTGCGGCCCCCAGGGCCTCGGTGACGTCCTCGAACTCCATGACTGGCATGGTTATCGGCCGGAGGGATCCGCTCCTTCCTGCGCGCAAGATCATTATTGACAGGTGCGCGCAGCAGTGTTATGTTGTAGGCGCGCGCAAGAGGAAAGTGAGGCTGCGAATGAATCCAGAAGTTCGTTTCCGGGTGCCTCCCCATGTCTACGAGATGGCCGAGCAGCGCAGCGACGAGCTGGGTCTGTCCGGCTCAAAAGGGCGTTCGGGTGGGGTCTCCGAGCTGGCCAGGGCGGGGCTTTATCTGCTCTTGAACTTGCCCCTGCCAGCTGACGCCCACTGGCTGCAGTCGCAGCGCTTCGAAGACCTGCGCCTGGCTCGGCGCGCTATGACGGGCGATGACTCGCGAATCGGCTTACGATTGCTCCACCGGGTCGACCCCGAGGTGCGCCGTAAGGCGGCCCTGGAGCGGGGCCAGGCGATTGCCTCACTGGCCAGCACCCGCTTCGAGTTTGAGCCAGGCGAGGTTCCTACCGAGCTGACATCCTGGTTTGAATTGACCGAGAGCGGTCTGCCGGTGGGGGAGATTGACCTGTCTGGCGGACCTCTGGCTGTCGGCACGCTGGTCTCGGCCGCACCCGAGGCCACCTTGGACGAGCTGCTGCCAGTCGTGGGTCAGCTCAACCACAAGAGGGCAACCGACCAGGAGCGGCGCCGGCTGCGCGAGCTGCAGCGCCAGAAGGGCCAGCAAGAGCTGGCCGAGTGGGTATCCGACAAAGGCTCGGTCCACCTCCGAGCTTTGCTCGAAGAAAGCTTCGACTGGCTCGACCGGGCTGAGCGGGAGTACGGCGCCTGGCGTCTGCAAGCGCTCGGTGTGGGTGGAGTGATGGCCTTGCCGGGCTCGCAGTCTCTGTCCGCGGCTCACGAGTCGCCCCGTCTGCTGGCGGTATCCGAGCCGCGCCTCGAGAGTATCGAGCGGTTACGCAAGATTCGAACGCGGCTCTCGGGCCAGTCCGGGATCAAGGCCTCGCTGGTCTGCCGCCAGGACGACCTCGAGGAACTGGTGCTCATCGAGGTCGCCGTGCCGACCGGCAACACGGTGCAGTTTCTCTCTCCCGACCAGCCGACCACGCCCGACCGCAAGGCGGCCCGCCCGGCCCCCTCGGGAAGGCATAGAATTCAATCCTTGCGAGGTGACTGAAGATGGCCTATCGTCCCTGCCGTTTTCGCGGCTCGGTTCTGGGGGTTTTCCAGTGCGAGAAGCACCTTTATCAGCACAGCTATCCCGAGATCTACAACGAGCTCTATGAGTTTTGTCTCGAGAACGTGCCCGACCGTTTTTGCGACTACGTCGACTTCGGCTTTTCGCTTGAAGGCGAGATGCCCCGCATCTTCATGAACTGCACCCACCCTTACCAGTCGCGCCCTCTGAAGAGCTTTCGTGACTGCATGGAAGAGTGCGACTACTACGACAAAGAGCGCGAGTCGCTGGGCTGACCTCGCGAGGATCCTCGGGAAACACAAAAGCCATCCTGTTTCCAGGATGGCTTCGCGATCTGGCTCCCACCTCACCAGACTCCCCTGACTTTGCCGACCTCGGGCGCGAACCGTGTTCGCTATCGGGCGCGCTCGTGGCGTGCCTACCCCTCACGGGACCCGCTCGGCTGTCAGGCCTTCCTCGCATGTTCACCCAGGCGAAGTGCTGGGGCGTGCTCTGGTCTGCGCGCTACCCCTCGAGGTTACGGGTTCCTCGAGTCCGCCGCGATGTCGCTCGCGGAGCGGTCGGCCGGCGACAGGCGCATATTACCTTTTAACACGTCCGCTGTCAACCCGCGAACAGAAGATCGACTCAGGCCTCCCGTTTGCGCTCCGGCTCGTTCTTCTTGAACATCTCGCCCAATTTGCGCAGCTTGGCGTCTTCGCGCAGTTTCTCCTCGGCTGGATAGATGCAGGAAACCTGGGCCAGGCGGACCAGGATGTCGACGGGTTGTTCGGATTCCTCGGAAAACGAGCGGATCAGGGCATAGTAGTCGTCAAAGTCGAGGATCCGGCCTTCCAGGCAATCGAAGCAAAGGTAGGTACCCTCTGCCTGATGATACTCCAGGAAGGCAGCCAGAACCGGGGACTTCCGTCGTTTCATGGGGTTCTCCTCAGAGTGGGGCGGAGCGTTACCGCCCTGAGATTGCCGCGGGCGCGGCACTTCGTGGTCACGTACAAGCGCGTGAGCGCTTTCTGGGGGGCTACCACATTGTCAGAGTATCACAATCTCCCTACCCTGTCAATGTAAGCTCAAAGCACGTAGTTTCGAGCAATTTTCTGGAGAGAAAAAATCAAGGAAGCGATGAATCTTCTTCAGGATCGCTCTCCGCCCCGCTCGCCGCCTCTAACCAGCGCTGCTTGAGCTCGGAGAAGTTTTTGTTGGCGAGCGCCGAGCGGATCGAGCGCATCAGCTCCAGCAGGAAATGGAGGTTGTGCAGGCTTCCCAGATGGTAGGCCAGCAGCTCATCGCCCATGTACAGGTGGCGCAGGTAACCGCGGCTGAAATTCTGACACGTGTAGCACTGGCAGTGAGGCATGAGCGGCGACTGATCGTCGAGGTAGCGGGCGTGACGCAGGTTGAGCGTCCCTCGCCTGCTCACCCCCGGGGTCTGGGGTGGGACCAGTACGTGGGCGGTCCGGGCAAAGCGGGTGGGCAGCACGCAGTCGAAAGTATCGATGCCGCGCTCGACGCCCTCGAACAGGTCGTTCACTTCGCCGATGCCGAGCAGGTGGCGGGGGCGGTCGTCGCTCAGGTGAGGCACGGTCCAGTCCAGCACCCGGTGCATGTCGGCCTTGCACTTGCCCAGCGAGCCCCCCACCGCGAATCCGTCGAAGGGCAGGTCGGCGATGAAACGCACCGAGCGGGCCCGCAGGTCCTCCCATTCGCCCCCCTGCACGATGCCGTAGAGAGCCTGCTCGGGGTTGGTGCGCGCCTGGAGGCTGCGCACGGCCCAGCGGTGCGTGCGCTCCATGGCAAGCTCGGTGTATTCGTAGCCGGCCATGGGCGAGGTGCACTCGTCGAAGGCCAGGATCATGTCCGCCCCCAGCTCTTGCTGGATGGCGATGGAGCTCTCGGGGGTGAGCTTGTGGCGCGAGCCGTCGATGTGGGAGCGAAAGCTGACCCCCTCCTCGTCGATGTGGGCCAGCTTCTCCCCGCTCTTGGTGCGGGCTGGCTCGCTCTGGCCCTCGTTGGGGAAGATCCCGCCGATCTTGCCCACGCCGTCCTCGCGCGCGGCCCCCAGCGAGAAGGCCTGGAAGCCGCCCGAGTCGGTCATGATGGGGCGGTTCCAGCCCATGAAGCGATGCAGGCCGCCGAAACGCTTGACCCGGTCCGAGCCGGGACGCAGGTACAGGTGGTAGGTGTTGGCCAGCAGGCCCTGCACCCCCAGCTCCTCCAGGTCGCGCGGGGTCATGGCTTTGACCGTGGCCAGGGTTCCGACAGGCAGGAACTCGGGGGTCTCGATGTCGCCATGGGGGGTGTGGATGCGCCCCCGGCGGGCCTGGGTGCCTTCCAGGCGCTCAAGCTGTTGGAAGGAGAAGTCGCGGGCTCGGATCATGGCCGGGCGGATTGGCAGACCGGGGCCCTCACTCCTTCTTGTCAGATGGTACTTTGCTGAGCCAGCCGCGCGCGAGCAGCAAGCCCAGCGGGGTGATGCAGGCGATACAGCCGTAAATGAGCCACAAGGTGGAGGGGTCGCGCGGCCCCTGCTCGGGGATGTAGCGGTTGAGCATGAACCCCGAGTAGAGCCCGGTTGTGAACTTGGCCATGAACCAGGGGATGTTGGCCAGCCCCATGTAGGAGCCCACCTTTCCGGGCGGGGCCAGGTTGGCCACATACTCGAGGAAGCGCGAGGACCAGACCGCCTCGCCCAGCGAGAAAAGGGCCACGTAAAGCAGCAGCAGCGAGAGTTGAGGCGGCGGCACCAGCATGAAGGTGGTGACGGCGCTCAAAGTGGTGCCGATCATCATCATGTTCAGGACCCGCGCATTGCGGGTCAGGCTAGCGATCAGGGGCACGAAGACCACGATGATCAGGGGATTGAGCCCCGAGATCCACTCGAATTTTGAGTTAACCGACTCGGGGAAGCAGCGGAACACGTAGTCAGGAACCGTCAGCCACTGGTGGGCAAAGAGCGTGCGCACGGGCAGCAAGATGAAGATGAAGAACATGAAACGCGGGTCGAGGAAGGGGGAGTTGATCCGGACCGGTTGTTCCTGGCCAGGGTCGTCCGGTAATTGCTCGAAGGGCTTGAGGTCGGCCGTGAAGGCCACCAGGTGACAAAGCAGCACCAGTCCGGTCAGAGCGGTGCAGAACCAGAACACGCCCGCGATCCCGAGGCCCAGGCCGTGGACGACCGTGTCTCCGAATTTCAGGAAGACATCACTGGTGCGCAGGAAGGGGGAGAAGAAGTTCTCGGCCACGATGCCCAGGTTCATGATGGAGTAGAGCAGGCTGTAGCCGATGGTGGCCGTGCGGGCGTCGGTGTATTCCTTGACCCCGGCGTAGAGGGCCGGTTGGATCACGCCCGAGCCCACGGCCATCAGCACCAGCGCAGTCCAGGCCGCCAGGTGGCCGGCCGCCAGATCGCCGGCCCCGCTGAGAAGGGCCCGGCCGACGAGCAACAAGAGCAAAGACACGGTCAGCGCTCGACGCACACCGAGCCGATCCGAGATGAAGCCTCCCCCGATCATCGTCAGGGTTACGAGCCCCGTGAACACGGACACGGCCACTCCCGCCTGTTGATCGCTGAAGCCCAGCTCGGCTCCCAGGTAGCGCGTGAGCAGCGTCAGGATGCCGAAGTAAGCGATCCCATCCACGAAGTTGACCAGGTTCACCAGCCAGAAGGCCCGCGAGGCCTTCACCAGGATCGCCAGGGACTGACCAAGACCCAGGTCCTTGCTCTCTTGCATGCCCCGAGTGTGCCCTCAGATGCCAGGGCGGTCGTGGGGGAGGGTGTTACAATTCCCCCAGCCGCGAAGGAAACCGTGTCCTGCGCGGAAACTGAACCGGGTGAAGTACGCTGGCCCCTTCGCCCACGATTGCGGGCCCTGTCCCTATCTCCCCGCTCGTCGTTGGCGCACACTGTCGCTGATCGTGGAGGAGCTCGATCCCGAGGACCTCGAGCGCATGCTGGCCCAGGGCTTTCGTCGCTGTGCTCGCTCCTGCTATATCAATGTTTGCAGGGGCTGCCAGGAATGCATTCCTATCCGTGTGCCGATCGCGACTTTCCAGATGAGCCGTTCCCAGCGCTCGGCCTGGAAGAAGAACCAGGATCTGACGGTGGAGGTGGTGGATGCGCGATTCACCACCGAGGGTTACGAGCTCTATGCTGGCTACTGCCAGGACAAGTTCTCCAAGCCCCGGCCTGAGAAGGAGGACTACACCGGCTTTCTGGTCGAGAATCTGGGCTGTACCAAGCATTTTGAGTATCGCCTGGACGGCAAGCTGGTGGGGCTGGGGGTGGTGGACGTGACCCCGAAGGCCGCCAACTCGGTCTACTTCGCCTACGACGTGGCCTGCGGCGCGCGCCGGTTGGGTACTTTCAGCGCGCTCTACGAGCTTGACTGGTGCCGTCGCACGGGGCGTGACTATCTGTATCTTGGCTTCTATGTGCGCGACTGCGGGGCCATGCGCTACAAGGCGGCTTTCTCGCCTCACGAGATTCTGCGCCCGCAGGAAGGCTGGCGCCCTCCCCATCCGGGGGAGACCCCGCACGACTGACGAAGGGCCCCTTCGTGAGACGACTGCTCCTGGCACTGGCCCTGGTGGGTCTGGCGGTGCTCTGGGTCCAGGCCCAGCCCGAGAAGGTCACGCTGACTTTCAACTACTTCGCCGACCCCAGCATGGAAGCCAACGTGCCCCTGGTGGCCGAGTTCGAGAAGCGCTACTCGCACATCAAGGTGCTCCACCGCACCCTGCCCGCCAACGTGGACATGATGCACGACAAGTACGTCACCTCGCTGGCCTCGGGCGACAGCTCGATGGATGTCTTTGCTCTCGACATCATCTGGCCGGCCGAGTTCGCCAACGCCCGCTGGCTGCTGCCGCTGGACGAGTTCGTGACGCCTGCCAAAAGAGCCACCTTCATCCCCAGCACGCTGCCCCCGGTCACCTGGAAGGGCAAGCTGTATGCGCTGCCCTGGAACTGCAACGTGGGCACCTTCTTCTATCGGCTGGACCTGCTGCAACAGGCCGGTTTGCCTCCGCCGGGTAACTGGAATCAGGTGGTAGACAGCTCGCTGGCGCTACGCGAGCGCTATCCCGACCTGTTGCGAGAGCCGCTGGTCATGCAGGCCGGTCGCTACGAAGGCCTGGTGTGTGACTTTCTGGAGCTACTGTGGGGCAACGACGCCGAGGTCTTCGACGCCAACGGCAAGGTGGTCGTCAACTCTCCCCGGGCGGTCGAGTCGCTGCAATACTTCTGCGACCTGATCTGGCGCTGGAAGCTGACTCCTCGGGCGGTGACCTCCTACAAGGAAGACGATTCCTACGTGGCCTTCAGCCAGGGCAAGGCGCTGTATCACCGCTCCTGGCCTTACGTCGTCAAGACCGGCCTCGAGCCCACCTCCAAGATTTACAAAAAGGTGGGCTTCACCCGCATCCCGGGCAAGAACGGCCCTGGCCACGGTTGTCTGGGCACCTGGAACCTGGCCATTTCGGCCCGCACGCGACATCCCCGCGAGGCCTATCTGCTGCTCGATTTCCTGACCTCTCCTTACGCCGAGAAGACGCACGCCCTCGAGAGCGGCCTCAATCCCAGCCTGAGCGCTCTTTATAGCGACCCCGACCTGCTGGCCCAGCGGCCCTATCTGCCCGAGTTCCTCACTCTGATAGAGACCGGCAAGCCCCGGCCGGTTACCCCGCTTTACCCGAAGGTATCGCGCATCCTGCAGATCCAGGTCCACCGGGCTCTGACGGGCGAGCTGACCCCTCAGCAAGCCCTGGATGAAGCGGCCTGGAAGCTGGAGGAGCTGCGACGGCGGTATCCCGGGGTGCCGCTGACTTGAGTAGGATTCTTACCTCCTGTTCGCTAACCTTGAGCTGAATGGCCGACTACGAACGCCTCTGGGCCCCCTGGCGCATGGGCTGGATCGCCGCCCCCAAGGAGCCCGGCTGCTTCCTGTGCCGCATGACGGCGGAAGACGACGACGCTGGCAATTACTTGCTGGAACGGGGCGAGCACTGCTTTGTGTGCCTGAACGGTTACCCCTACAACAACGGGCACCTGTTGATCTCGCCGTATCGGCACAACGGCGATCTCGGGGCTGCAACTTCTGAGGAGCTGTCCGAGATGATGCTGCTGGCCCAACGCTGGGCCGGCTATCTAAAGAAGGCCGTCAATCCGGGCGGCTACAACCTGGGCATGAACGTGGGCGTGGCGGGCGGAGCCGGCGTGGCCGAGCACCTGCACCTGCATCTTCTGCCTCGCTGGGGAGGGGACCACAACTTCATGAGCATTGTGGCCGACACCCGGGTCATCAACCAGAGCCTCGAGGCCTGCTATGATGCTCTGAAAGAGGCAGCCTCGTCATGATGAGCGCAGGCTGGTGGCGAGGCGTTCTGTGGCTCATGCTGGTGGGTCTTGGACTGTACGTCTCCATGCACATCACCGGCACCCTGACCGTGTTCGGTCTTGGCTTCGTGATCGCCTATCTTCTGAATTCCCCTGTAGAGAAGATCACTGGCCAGAAACTGGGGCCCATCAAGAGCTTGAGCCGTGGGCAGGCCATCCTGGCCGTCTATCTCTTTCTCTTTGCGCTCTTGACAGCAGGGGGGTTCCTGATCATCCCGCTGGCCATCGAGCAGACCCAGGAGATGGTTCGCGATGCTCCCGAGATGGTGGCACGCATCCAGACCAAGGCCCTCGAGCTTCAGGAGCGCTATATCAACAGTGTTCCCGCTTCGGTGCGCAGCAGCGTCGAGTCCACCATCGCCGGCAGTGCTGATCGCTTCGGCTCGATGCTGGGCACGGTTTTCAGTTTCCTGGCCTCGGCCGTGCTCGACCTGGTAGGGAAAGTGTTCCTGCTTCTCACGGGGCTGCTGGTCGCGCTCTACTTTCTGCTCAACTGGCACGGTCTCTTCGATTCGGCGCTCGGACTGGTTCCGCGCAAGTACAAGGACGATGCCCGCAGCCTGACCCTGCAGATGAACCGCATTTTCGGCGGCTACATCCGCGCCACCATCGTAGCCAGCTCTGCCTGCGGCGTGCTGACCTTCATCCTGCTCATGTTCTTGACCGGCTGGCATCCAAATCCCTACTCGCTGCTGCTGGCCTTGCTGGCTGCGCTGACCTATCCCATCCCCGTGGTGGGTGCGGCTGGCACCTGCGTGCTGGGCGGGGTGATGGCCTTTTTGTCCACCGGTGACCTGGGCTACGCGGTGGTCGTCCTGCTGGCCATTATGGGAGCCAATCAGGGCGTCGATCGCACCATCTACCCCAAGCTGATGGGAGACGCCATCGGGGTTTCGCCCATGTTCATTCTGTTTGCCGCTTTCGCAGGCGGAGAATTCCTGGGCACCACCGGGATGCTGCTGGGTATTCCGCTCGCGGCCATGACCAAAGCCCTGCTGACCTGGGTTCACTCCCGCTTCCTGGTCGTGCCCGACGAGCAGCAGCGGCACACCACTGAAGAGCTCTGGCGGCGAGCGGCCGCGAAAGCCGGCCAGCCCGCTCCGGAGAAGAAAGACGAGTCGGCCTGGGAGGAGGCTGCTGCCGTCGAGCCGGCAGCCAGCTCCGCTGAGGTCGCTGCTTCAGCCGGTGGTGTCGGTTCAGCCGAACGTGCCTCGACCTGGAGCCCGGCCGCTCCGACTGGCGTCCCGGTCGCCCCGACCCCGGCCGTCGAGGTCTCCGAGTCCGCTTCGGCCGTCGTCCCGGTCGCCCCGACCCCGGCCGTCGAGGTCTCCGAGTCCGCTTCGGCCGTCGTCCCGGTCGCCCCGACTCCTTCCGTCGAGCAGGTTTCCGAGTCCGCTTCGGCTGACGCCCCGGTTGCCCCGACCC
>CAYYHB010000082.1:17961-19822 GCA_964471395.1 uncultured Burkholderiales bacterium
GCCCCGACCCCCTCCGTCGAGCAGGTTTCCGAGTCCGCTTCGGCTGACGCCCCGGTTGCCCCGACCCCCTCCGTCGAGCAGGTTTCCGAGTCCGCTTCGGCTGACGCCCCGGCTGCCCCGACCCCGGCCGTGGAGCAGGTTTCCGAGTCCGCTTCGGTTGACTCCCCGGTTGCCCCGACCCCGGCCGTCGAGCAGGTTTCCGGGCCCGCTCCGTCTGTCGAGACTGCCGTTCGCGACACATCGGCTGGCCTCGCCGCGGCTGCCTCCAGCCTGGCACCCGAGCCGGCCGTAATGGGCGAGTCGGCGTCTATGGGGCCGCAGCCTTCAGCCCGGGCGAGCGGGCCTGCGGGCCAGGCCGCTGCTTCCAAGCGCTCCCGCCGCTCCAAGAAAGACCCCGTCCCCTCCTCCGAGCCTCCGGGCGAAGAGGAAGGCGGCATCGTGGGCATGATCGGCTGATCCTGTGGGACCGGTAGGAGGGGCCAGGCACCCCGGCGAATAGCGCGGAAAATTTTTCGCCATTACCCCCCCGCGAAAGCGCTTTGGCTCTCGATTCAGGTCACCTCGACTTGAGCCTCCTTCAAAGCGAGTCGGGGTCACCCCTGGAGGAAAACACGATGAAACGTCTTCTGGCATTGTGCCTTCTGCTCTTTGTGAGCTTCTATCTCACCGGGTGCACCCGCCCGCCGAACGATGCCGGTACCACCGGGGCCGGAACGACCACCGGGGCTACCGGTGGCACCACCGGTGGCACCACCGGGGGCACCACCGGCCGGACCCCGACTCAAGGAGACGCCGCTGGGCCCGACGCCTACGCCGAGAAGGCTGTCGACGGAGACAATGTCAAATTCGGCGTCTATCTCTCCATTACGGGTGAAAGCGCCACCTTTGGCCAGGGTACTAAAGCCGGGATGGAGCTGGCGGTCGAAAAAATCAACAAAGAAGGCGGACTGCTGGGCAAGAAGATCAAGTTGATCGTCGAGGACGACGAAGGCAAGCAGGACAAGGCTGCTGCCGCCGGCCAGAAACTGATCGAGCAGGACAACGTCCTGGTCGTGCTCGGCGAGGTGATTTCCACCAACTCGCTGGCCGTGGCCCCGATCTGCCAGAAGGCCCACGTGCCGATGATCAGCCCTTCCTCCACCAACATCAAGGTGACCCAGGTGGGGGACTTCATTTTCCGGGTCTGCTTCCTGGATGACTTCCAGGGCGAGGTGATGGCCCGCTACGCTGCCGATAACCTGAAGGCCAAGACGGCCGCACTCCTGGTCGAGAAGTCGAGCGATTACTCGGTGGGTCTGGCCGAGAGCTTCCAGAAGACTTTCGAGTCCAAAGGTGGCAAGATCGTGGCCGAGGAGAGCTTCACCAAGGCCGACACCGATTTCTCCAGCGTGCTGACCAAGATCAAGGGCTCCAAACCCGACGTGATCTTCCTGCCGGCCTACTACAACTCGGTCGGCCTGGTGGCCACTCAAGCCCGGGCCCAGGGCATCAACGTTCCCTTCCTGGGCGGTGACGGCTGGGAATCGCCCAAGCTGATCGAGCTTGGAGGCAAGAACCTGGAGGGTTGCGCCTTCTCGACTCACTTCAACGTCAACGCTCCCGAGGGCGTCGTGGCCGACTTCGTGAAGGCGTTTCGGGCCAAGACCGGCGATGACCCCGACGGTCTCTCAGCCCTGGGCTACGACGACGTGATGATGGTGGCCGATGCCATCAAGCGTGCCGGTAAGTTTAACCGCTATGCCATCCGCGATGCGCTGGCCAGTACGAAAGGCTTCGAAGGCGTGACGGGAATGATCACCATCAACGCCCAGGGGAACCCCGACAAGCCGGCCACCATCATGGAGATCAAGAACGGCAAACT
>CAYYHB010000083.1:0-19790 GCA_964471395.1 uncultured Burkholderiales bacterium
TAGAAGAGGGCATCGCGGGCGATCAGCTCGCGGTGCAGGGCATCCACCTTCTCCAACTCGCGGTGGGGGGTGGTCAACAGGCTGTTGAGCATGTCCAGGCGCAGATCGCGCTCGGTGGTCCGCATTGGGGGCACCTCCTTTCTTCTCATGTGATGTCGTGCTGGCCACGAAAAAGCCTTCGAGCTCCTGTCGGGCCTCCCGCGCGCAAGTTCGGAAAGCTTTCCGCACCTTGCGGTGACGCCTCCATGTGGCGGAGGCGGTCGGGATTTGAACCCATCAGATTAGCAGTCTGACTCGTATGTAGGCTTTCAAGGTCGGGGCGCGCCGGCTCCCGACAGGAGCTGAAAGCTGATTGTGGCTACACAACCGCGGAGCCTGGCCGTTCCGAGGAACGTGCTGCAAGAATGCGCCGACTCCTGATGCAAACATTGTTGATGCCCCGCCCGCAAGCAAGCGCGCAGCGAGCCTGCGAGCGGAGTCCTCATTTGAGGGGACCGGCGCGGTCACCGGAGAAGACCCGGTTTCCCCGGTGACCGCCAGTCCGACGGCGACCCACCCGGGCAAGTCGGGCTCGGGTCGAAGCCGTCATCGTCGCGCAGCTTGTGTGCTGGAGCAGAGCTGCCCAGAGCACCTTTCGTGGGCGACGAGGTCAGCCGTAGACAGCTTCCGGGCGGATGACGATGTCGCCGGACGGGCGCCGATCGACGACGTAGGTGGTGAACCGGCCCGCTCCCACGTCGAGGTGCTGGGCTACGCGCTCCATCACCAGGGCATCGCTCATTCCGGCCGTCATCCCCAGCTGCTGCTCGGTGACGTCAAAGGACTTTCCTTCGAAGCGAATGTGAACCATCTTCAAACTCCCTCCCATCCTTGAATTTCTAGAAACAACCGTCGGATGCCGCACAAGTCAGAAAGGCTGTGTTCACCGTTGGTGTGGTGAGGAGGTTCGAACTCCCCGCATGCTTATCAGGCATGTCCAGTATGTAAGCCTCTCAGGTCGGGGTGCGGCTCCTCCGGTCAAACCGAAACAAAAAGCCCACCTGGTGGTTGCAGGTGGGCGTGCTGGCAAGCATATGCCTTGATGAGCACTATGCTCTCAGCGCGCCCTCCCGGGGGTCAAGGCTACCGTACGGACGTTTTCCCGACCGTTCGGTGACCGCTATGTTCTGCTCAAATGAAATCATCTTTGATCCTGTTGCACCTCAAGACACGAGGCACTTGGGCATCATACAAGACGGTCCCCCGGGTCGTCAAGCCCCCTTTTCCCCCGGTTTTCCCGCTCGATTCACAGGCTTGTCCACAGGGATTGCGCCGTCAGGCCACAGAAACAGCTTACTGTTGAAGAAAATCCTTCTCTCTCCGGAGGTATAATCGAATGTCCTTCACCTTTCACGACGACCAGGCGCTGCTCACCCGCGACCACCTGCTGGCCGAGCCCACCCCCGAGGGCGTTCGCCATCGCGCCATCTCAGCCACCGGAGAGCGCCCGCTCTCTCGACCAGAGCCCTCCCCCGAGGCGCTGCGGCTCGTGATGGCCAGCCTGAGCAGGAAGAGGTTCGTCGTTTCTGACTGAGAATTACCGCAGGATGCAGGAGTTCCGGTTCGATCAGGGCGGAGAAAATGTCCGTCGCACCGTGCTCATGGCGCTGGCGCTGTTTTCCTTCGTGGCCACCCTGGGCCTGTTGGTGATGCAGTTTACCCACTGGTTGATGCTGGTCGTTTGCCCTGCCCTGGTCCTGCTCTACCTGACCTCTGTATCAAGTTACTACCGCAACCGCAATGACCGTATCGTGCTCGAAGGCGATGAGGTGGTGATCTACCGGGCCTGTCAGGAACGTCGCATCGCCCGCGTCGACGTGCAGCAGGCCTACCACACCGGCGCGCTGCTGCACATCACCGTGAAGGGGCAGGACCCGGTGCAACTGCCTTACCATGTGGAGAGGCAGGATGAGCTTCTGCGGGCGCTCAACGGCCCGCCAGCCGAAGGTTGACCTCTCAGTGCTGGCAGCGCGGGCACCAGGTCGTGGTGCGCTGCCCCACCGTGGAGCGTTTCAGCTCACCCCCGCAGCCGTAACATTCCTGCCCATAGCGCCCGTAGGCCTGCAGACTGGCCTGGTTGGAGCCCGAGCGACCTTCGGCGTCTCGGTAATTAGAGAAGGTGGTGCCGCGGTTTTGAATGCCCAGCTCCAGCACCTCGCGCACGGCCGTGAACAGACGTTCCAACTCGGCCCTGGTCAGGCTGACACCGCGGCGGGTGGGGCGGATGCCCGAGCGAAACAGCGCCTCATCGGCGTAGATGTTGCCCACTCCGGCCACCACCCCCTGGTCGAGCAAGGCTGCCTTGACGTTTCGTCGGGTGCCCTTCAAGGCTGCCTGGAAGCTGTCGAGCCGGTAGGCCGGAGTGAACGGATCAGGCCCCAGCCGCTTCAGCTCGGGGGCGCGAGAGAGCTCCTGGGGGCGGTAGAGGCGCCACTTGCCGAACTTGCGGATATCCCGATACATCAACTGGTGGCCGTCGGCAAAGTGCAGCACGATGTGGGTGTGAGCGTCCACCGGGTGCTGGCTGGTGCGCTGCAGGCCGGTCACCGGCAGCCGCTCGAAGGGGTGGTCCGGTTGGTCGGGGTCGCGCAGGGTGATCTGTCCGGTCATGCCCAGGTGCACCAGCAGCGTGTGGCGCTCGAGCGGTAAGATCAGAAACTTTCCGTGGCGCCCCGGGGCCTTAAAGGACTGGCCCTGTAACTCGCGCTCGAAGGTGGCGGCGTCTGGCTTGAGCAACACCCGATCGCAGCGCACCTCGGCCCGCTCCACGCGCTTGCCGGGAAGACCCCGTTCGAGCCCGCGACGGATGGTCTCGACTTCCGGCAACTCGGGCACGTCAGTCGGTCACCAGGGGCCGCTGGGACAAAAGCTCCACCACATAGCTCCCTAACAGGCGCATCTGGGCCGGGGTGGGGTCGAGAAAGCGCAGGCCCAGGTTGAACCGATCGCCCGGGTCCGGTGCGTCCAGCCTCACGACCTCGCTCTCCAGGCGCATGACCTCGAGATTCCAGTGGGGCCCCACGACCAGGGTGCGACGCTCTCCGAGGGAAAGCTCGCTGCTTACCTGCACCAGGGCTCCCCCCACACCCAGATCGAGCAGCCGGCCTGACTGCATCTCCTGGTCGGCATTCTTGAGGGCCACGGGCAGGTCGGCTGCCGCTCGAATGGCGGTGCGGCGCTGGTAGACGGCTTCCTCGTTGAAGCCCACCGCGGTCAAAAGCTGCGATACCCACGAGCGCACCAGCTCGGTAGGGCGGAGCTCGAAGCTCAGGCCGGCCACCCCGCCCCGGCACCAGCGCACCTGGCAGGGCACCGGGTTGCCCCCGTTGGTGGGCACCACCTCCAGTGTCTGGCCGCGTTTCAGCCGAAAGGTGGTCTGCAAGCTCAATCCGGTCAGTCCCACGTCCTGGACCACCGCCTCGAAGCGACGCAACCCCTGATTGCAGACCACCTGGTAGTAACACTGGATCCGTACGCTCTTGCGTCGCTCGGTGCCATCGGCCCGGTCACGCTTGAAGTTGAAGAAGCGCAGGCCTGAGAGCAGCCCGCCCAGGCTGGCTTTGGGAGCGGGCTCGATCCACTTGAAGCCGTTCAGCATCAGGTGGCGAACCTGTGCCAATTCGTCCTCGGGAACCTCCACTAGAACTCGCTCTGCTCCATTCGCTCGAGCTGGCGCAGGAAGTCGACCTGGGCCGGTGTCAAGAGCTTCAACAGACGGGCTTCCAGGCCACTGGTTCCGCTCTGCATCTCGCGCACGAAGGCTTCCTGTTGGCGAGCGGTGGGCCACAGGTCGGCCGGTGGCCGGGAGGGCCCTGTCAGGGCTTCCAGCAGGGCCTCGCCCGCTCTGGCATCCTCTAGCGGTGGCCCGTAACGTCCCCAGCGGCTCATCTGGCGAAGCTCGGCCATCTGGCGGCTGCCCAGAATGCGAGCCAGGTCACGGTAAGCCTGCTCGTGCTGCCGGCGCAGCGCCTTCTCCTCGGACCCCGACCAGGTGGGAAGCTCGGCCGGCAGGTCCAGGGGCCGCACTTCCAATTCGCGGGTCTGGGCCGTCGCCTGAGCGGCCAGGAGCATCAGAATCAGGAGAGCTTGCCGCATGCCTGCTGGTTCGACCCCCTCCGGGGTGACCCTGCAGGGAAGCCTCGGGTCGGCAGAAAAACCGCCTGCATGCCTACCTTGTTCACGCGCATCATCCAGGGCGAGATCCCCGGTCGCTTCGTCTGGAGAGACGAGCAGGCGGTCGCCTTCCTCTCCATCCATCCCTTGCGTCCGGGGCACACCCTTGTCGTGCCCAGAGTCGAGGTCGACCACTGGCTTGATCTCGAGCGCCCCCTGGCCGAGCACCTGCTGCATGTCGCCCGCTGCGTTGGGAAGGCGTTGCAGAAGGCTTACAACCCGGTCAAGGTGGGCCTGATGATCGCCGGCCTCGAGGTGCCCCACACCCACCTTCACGTGGTACCGATCTTCGAGCCGCACGACCTGGATTTCGCTCGCGCCAACACTTCCGCCAGCGCCGACGAGCTCGAGCGCTCAGCCTGTCAGGTTCGCGATGCGTTGCGCGAGCTGGGCTACAACCTGGTCATCGATTGAGCCTGCTGGAGCGCCTGGCGCGAGGAACACCCGAGGAACGGCTGGAGGCCAATGAGGCTCTGTTGGAGCTGGTGGCCGCCGGCGAGTTGCTCCTCGAGCCCCCCTATGACCCCGAGCTGGTCCGTTCTCTGGGAGACCGTTTTGGGGACGAGCCTCTGCTGGTTCGCATGGGCTTCTACTTCTGCTTGCAGGCGATGGGTGACGGGGCGGTGGAGGCCTTGCCCGGGCTGGCTCGGGCGCTGGAGGATCCGCGCAATGACTGCAGGGCCCAGGCCGCCGATCTGATCGCCGGTCTGGGTTGCCACGCCGCTCCGATCACCTCGCAGCTGATCGAAGCGCTTTGCGACGAGGCCCGCGAGGACGTTCGCGAAGCCGTGGCCCTGGCGCTGGCATCTATCGCTTTCGACATGAGTGAGTTGGAGCAGCATCCCTCTCCCTATGTGCGAGAGGGGGCCTTGCTGATCAAGCAAAAACGCAGCAGCCAGAAGACCATGCGTGACCAGGCGCCCTCGTCATGAGCCTCGTCACGGCCCACCCTGAGCTCGGTGGACAGGCCCCGACGCATCAGGGCCTGGCGGAAGCTGCGGTTGAGGGGGAGAAATTCAGTATCCATCCCCTCGGTTCCGCACGACAGGAAGACGGAAAGGTTGGATGACGGCTGGGGAAATCGCTCGAGCAACTCACGGAAGAAGTGGCGTCCGGCCGACATGCAGCCTACCCGGGAGTAGACCCGAGGGTACTTGAGGGCGGCGTAAAGGGCGGCCACCCCGCCGGCGCTGGCCCCGGCGATGGACGTGAAGGCCCGTCCGCCGCGCGTAGGATAGTTGGCGTCGATGAAGGGCTTGACTTGCTCGACCAGGTAGTCGGCGTGCAGGTCGCCCAGGCGATGCTCATAGTCGGCGTCCTCACTCCAGCCGCAATACTCGCGCAGGCGCTGATCGGAATGGCAGACCGCCACTAGAATCGCTGGCCGAATGGACTTCTGAGCGAGAAGCTCGTCCAGGGCCAGGTTGATCCGCCAGCCACCGCCCCGGGCCGAGGGTAGATCAAAGACGTTCTGCCCGTCGAGCAAATACAGCACCGGGTAGCGACGTGTTTCGCGATAGCCAGGGGGGAGGTAGACCAGCAACCGACGCCGTCTGAGCCCGCTGGGGCTTGTCTCGAAGCCGTAGTGGGCCCAGAGCGAGCCCTGGCCGTCCGTCGGCACGGGCTTTGCGCTGGCCGTGCCGGGCTTGGGTCGCGTCTTTCCCATGGGGGCCGGCCCTTTCTCAGGGGGGTGGACCTCTCCTGCAGGTTTTGGACCCGGGCGGGCTAATAGGACTCTCATGGCGAGAGTTCTGCTGATTCTGCTGATGGGGCTGCTGGTCGGGGCGGAAGAGGTCCCGGGCCAACGGCTGCGAGCTGAAGGCGACATCAGTGGTAAGGTCTCCTCCTTCACCCCGGCCAAAGGACGCAGTTTGAAAGGCCTGAAGGTCGAGGCCATCGGAGCTGACATCAAGCGGGTAATCATCCACGTCAGCCCGGCCTGCAGCGGCACCATGGGCCTGTTCTTCGACGGTCGTCCAACTCCGGGTCAGCTCTTGCGCGGACTGCCCGACAAGAAACCCTTCTACGTCAAGGTAATCGGTGTTGGCACGCTCGACCTGATACCCGACTACAAGTAGCCTTCTGTGCCCCTGGAGCTGAACGACGCCCAGCGCGAGGAGCTGCTTGAGGAGCTCCATCGCCTGCTGAATTTCAATCAGCCTTCCGAGGCCCTGGCCCGGCTCGAGGCGATGCACCCGGCCGATCAAGCCCACCTCATCGAGGACCTCGACGCCGAGGATCGTGAAGCCATTTTGTTGGCCATGTCCGAGGAACGAACGGCGGCAATTCTCGAGTATCTCGACGAAGAGCCGCGCCAGGTCTTCGTGGATGGGCTCGAGCCCGAGCGGCTCTCGCAGATCCTTTTCCACGTTGACGAGGACCTGGCCGCCGACATCGTGGCCGAGCTGCCCGAGGACCAGGTGGCTTCCGTGCTTGCTCTGCTTGCTCCGGAGGACCGCGAGGCGGTGGAGGATCTGCTCGAGCTGCCCGAGGAGAGCGCCGGACGCTGGATGTCCCCCGACGTGGTTTTGCTCCAGCGCAGTTGGACGGCCGAGGAGGCCATCGACTTCCTGCGCCGCGAGGGCCCTGACGCCAGTCATCCGTTCTATCTCTACGTCGTCGACGCCGAACGCCGCCTGCAGGGTGTCCTGTCGCTGCGCCACCTGATCACGGCGCCCCCCACCACCCCTCTGGAAAATCTGATGGCCCGCGACGTGATCAGCGTTCCGGTCGAGCTTGACCAGGAGAAAGCGGCCGAAAAACTTCGCCACTACAGCCTCATGGCGCTGCCGGTGGTGGATGAGGAAGGACGCCTGGTGGGCGTGCTCGAGGCCGACGACGTGCTCGACGTGCAGGTCGAGGAGGCCACCGAGGACATCTACCTGCAGGCCGGCCTTTCGATCGACGAGACCCCCAACACCCCGGTGCTGGTCTCACTGCGACGGCGGGTTCCCTGGCTCTTGATCAACCTGACCTTCGGCTTCCTGTCGGCCCTGATCGTCAGCTCCTTCGAGGGAACCATCAGCCGGGTGGCTGCCCTGGCCGCCTTCATGCCCATCATCGCAGGGCATGGCGGGAACACAGGCTCGCAGACCACCACGCTTATCGTCCGGGGCATCGCGGTTGGAGAGATCGAGCGTCGCGACCTGTGGCGAATTGTTCGTAAGGAGCTAGCATTCGGAGTCTCCTACGGGCTGGTGGCCGGGCTGCTGAGTAGCATTCTGGCTTATGTCTTGGAGGGGAACTTCTGGCTGGCAGTGATTGTGGGCGTCTCCATGATGGGCAACATCATTCTGGCCGGCATGGCCGGCTCGCTGTTACCGCTGGGGATGCAGGCCCTCAAGGTGGATCCAGCCCTGGCCTCCACCGTCTGGCTGACCACCATCACCGATTGGCTGGGTTTCGTCTTGCTCCTGGGACTGGGCACCCTGTTTTTGAAAGAGTTGGGAGGATAGCAAAGAAGGCGGAGGTTGGTCAGCCGAGAACACCCCGCCATGAGCGATACCGTCCAGGCCGAAAAGACCACCCTCCCGAGCGAGGAAGCCATTTTCTACCCACCTTCCTCCGCCGTGCTCGAGCGTGCTCGCGTCAAGAGCTACGAAGAGCTCTACAAGAAGTCGATCCAGGACCCCGAGGCCTTCTGGGAGGCTGAAGCGCGCGAGTTGGAGTGGTTCAAGCCCTGGGAGCGTGTGCTCGACTGGCAGGCGCCCTTCGCCAAGTGGTTCGTCGGCGCCGAGTGCAACATCACTCACAACTGCCTCGACCGCCACGTCAAGACCTGGCGTAAGAACAAGCTGGGGCTGATCTGGGAGTCGGAGAGCGGCGAGACGCGCACCTTCAGCTACTTCTCGATGCACCGCGAGGTTTGCCGCTTTGCGAACGTGCTCAAGAGCCTGGGCGTTCATAAGGGCGATCGGGTCACCATCTACATGCCCCGCATCCCTGAGCAGATTTTTTCGATTCTAGCCTGCGCCCGGATCGGCGCCATCCACAGCGTTGTGTTCGGAGGGTTTTCGGTGGAGGCCCTGTTCGACCGCATCCAGGATGCTGAGAGCCGGGTGCTGATCACCGCCGATGGTGGCTTCATGAACGGCAAAGTGGTGCCCCTCAAGTCGATGGTCGATCAGGTGGCGGGCCGCTCGCCCTGTCTCGAGAGCGTGCTGGTCGTGCGTCGTACCGGGGAACCGGTGGCCATGGAGGCCGGGCGCGACTACTGGTACCATGACCTGGCCGAGCTTCCGATCTCCGCGCGCCCGTGTCCCCCCGAGCCCCTCGATTCCGAGCATCCCCTGTTCATCCTTTACACGTCGGGCACCACGGGGCGCCCCAAAGGCATCCTGCACGTGCACGGCGGCTACATGGTGCACGTCCACACCACCCTCAAGAACGTGTTCGACCTGGATGACGAAGACCGGTACTGGTGCACCGCCGACGCCGGCTGGGTGACGGGGCACAGCTACATCGTCTATGGTCCGCTGTTGATGGGGGCCACGATGTTCATGTACGAGGGGGCTCCAACCTATCCCTATCCCGATCGGTGGTGGCGGATGGTGGCAAAGTATGGCATCACGGTGCTCTATTCGACCCCCACCGCCATCCGAGGTCTAATGCGCTTTGGGGAGGCCTGGCCTGACCGCCACGACCTTTCGAGCCTGCGATTGATGGGCTCGGTGGGCGAGCCCATCAACCCTGAGGCCTGGCGCTGGTATCACCGGGTCATCGGCAAGGAGCGCTGTCCCATTATGGATACCTGGTGGCAGACCGAGACGGGCGGCTTCATGATCTCCCCCATGCCCTGCGTGCCGCTCAAGCCAGGCACGGCCACTCGCCCTCTGTTCGGTATCGAGGTAGACGTGGTGGACGACCACGGCAAACCGGTCGAGCCCGGTCAGGATGGACTTCTGGTCATCAAGACGCCCTGGCCGGGAATGCTGCGCACGCTCTACAAGAACCCCGAGCTCTACAAGGAAACCTACTGGAGCCGCTTTGAGGGGCGCTACTATTCAGCCGGCGACTCGGCTCGCAAGGACAAGGATGGCTATATCTGGGTGGTGGGCCGAGTGGACGATGTGATCAAGGTCAGCGGCTACCGTCTGGGCACGGCCGAGGTGGAAAGCGCCCTGGTGAGCCATCCGGCCGTGGCCGAGGCGGCTTGCATCGGCAAGCCCCATCCGGTCAAGGGCAACTCCATCAAAGCATTCGTGGTGTTCGTGGCCGGCTTCACCCCCGACGACGACACGGCCGAGCAGTTGCGAGACCATGTGGGCAAGGAGCTGGGCAAGATCGCTCGCCCGGATGAGATCGATTTCGTCGGCGGACTGCCCAAGACGCGCAGCGGCAAGATCATGCGCCGCTTACTGAAGGCTCAAGAGCTCGGTCTGCCGATCGGGGATACCTCCACCCTGGAGGATTGAGCGCCTGACCGAGGCGGGCGATTCCTGTTTGCGAACAGCGTTCAAGCCTGGTATACTGGATGTTGGCGCGGCTTGCAGAAGAGCAAAGTTCACCCCGCGCACAAAAGGGGGAGCCGCATTGGCAATCGGTACTCGCTCCACCTCTCAGACGAAGACCGACACATCGAAGGTTATCACCACGCACGAAGACCCGGTGACGGGGATCAAGATGCGGACTGACAAGTTCCAGGCTTTCTCGTGGGCCTGGGTCTGGATGAGTCTGGGATCGTTTCTGGTGGCCCAGAGCCTGCTCTCCCTGCTCTACATGCGGATGAAGACCATTCACGGCTCCATCCTGGCCGAGGCGGTCTTCAATATCATCACCTACTACCTGGGCGGTTTCATTGTAGGCGTGGTGTCTCCCAAGGTGCGCGTGATGGAGCCGGCCGTAGGCGCTGTACTGGCGATGATTCTGGTGCACAGCGTGGGCATGTGGATGCCGGTCAGCTTCATCCAGTTCAATGTCGGCAAGGTGGTGGTGATGGGCATCCTGGTCTTCTGCCTGGCCTGGGCCGGAGCGGTCCACGGCGAGAAGTTCACTCGCCAGGCCTGAGAACTGCCAGCCCGATCGGCCCTCGAAACGGGGGCCGTTTTGTTTGGCCTGATGTGTTGAGCGTTACGTGCTGAAGGTTTTTCCAGCACTCCACTTATACTCCCTCGCATAGACTGTGCAATGAATTCTCAACAGGTTGAACTTCGTCGCATCGCCTGTGCCACAACACTTTGGAAGCGGTTCGAAACAACTTTCTCACCGCACGTTACGTGGCACGGTCAATGCGACGAAGTCTAAAGGCCTCGCCCGATGATCCCCACTAACTGCGGCGAAAACAGCAGCGTGGAGGGGTCCACCCTGCGGTTTGACCATTCCTCGAGCAGCGTTTGCCAGTCGTTTTCCTCGAGCAGCTCCTGGGAAACCAGTCGAGGGCCGACCTCCAACAAGAAGCGCTCGACCCAGCGATAGGTGGCGGTGCCGGGCACCTCGGCCTTCTGGCGCGGCCACGCCCCTTCCAGCAGAAAGCCAGAGGAGACCAGCGCAGCCGGCAACTGGCCCATCAGCCAGAAGTTCTGACCCACCTGGGAGGCGGCCACCAGGACCCGCTCGAGGGCCGGGGCTTCCGGGAACAGACGCAAGCCTCCCGGGTAGAGATCCAGCACGCCCAATCGTCCCGCTCCGCTGATGCGCTGGCGCAGTTGGCGCAAGAGGGACGGTACATTGTCGATCTGGGCCAGAAACCAGGAGCTGAAGATCACGTCGAACGGTCCCGGCGGCAGGGCAGCCATCACCATACCGCTCAGAACTTTTACGTTGCGCAAGCGCAGGGAATCGACCAGGAGCTGGCTTTCGAAAGCCAGCCGGGGATCGGGCTCGAGGGCGCAAACCTCGCCATGAGGGCCTACGCGACGCGACAATCGGGGCAGGTCGAAGCCCAGACCGCAGCCCAGGGCGAGCACCCGCTGCCCAGGTCCGAGCAGCAGGCGGTCGAGGAACTCCTCGGTTTCGCCGCCCCAGACCTCATCGCGCAGAACCAGGCCGTCACGGTCGATGGGAGGGGGAGCCAGCACTTCCGCCAGATCGCGGGCGGTCGTCAGGGCTGGAGTCTCGTGAGGGTCGGTTTCTTGCGGTTGGAAGGGCTCCACGCTCGGTGCGATTCTCCTGGGCTTGCTCTGGCAAGCTTTGAATGAATTCTGCCTCGAAAACGCACTACCCTGCGTGGTCTTTAATCTTTGCCCCCCGAGCCGTCAGCAGTTCTTGATACCAGCTCGTCGCACGTGCCGTCTGCTCGGCGGTTTCGGTGCTGCCCCAGACCACCGAGACGGTGCGCAGCGTGTCCGGGTGGGTCTTGGTGCGCTGGGAGTCCTTGACCGGGCTGCCACACGGACCCTCAGAATCAAAGAGGCAGATCAGCCCGCTCAGGTCCAGCTCCTGACCAGAGGGATTGAAGATGTAGCTCGACTTCGTCTCGGCCACGGCCAGACGAAAGGGAGGGCGAGCGAGATCGACGTCGACCACGCTGATGGGTAGCCCGCTGTGCAGGGAGACGACGTTGCAGACGTCAACGGCCAGGTTGATGGGGCCAAGGACCCCTTCCCGACAGGCGCGCAGCAGGTACTCCGAGGCGGGCTTGCTGCGCCCGCTGGGTTTGAAGCCACCCTCACGCAGCAGGGCGCGAATGGAGCTTCGGATGGCGTCGCTGGAGGCCAGGGGAGCCTCGGCCCCGGGGCGGAGCCAGGCCACCAGCTCCGGGTCGGGCTCAAACGAGCCCAGTGGTTGCGGGAGCTCGGTTTGGAAAATTCGGGCTTCGAGCAGGCTCACGGCGAAGAAGTCGGCATCGGTACCGGGGAGAAAGGGTCAGGGCTCTCCGGGGAGGCCGAGGGTGAGGCTGGAGTGAGCGGGGACAGTGGGCTGGCGCTTGGGGAAACGAGGATGGCTGGGGGGGGAATCGTGGAGGGCTCGGGCGAGGGAGCGTTGACTGTGGGGGCCTGAATGGTTCCGAGCATGCTCAGCTCGAGCTCCGCTTCAAAGCTCTCTGGCTTGTGAGCATTGAAGGCGCCGCTTAGAGACCAGAAGCTGGCCAGCTGGTCGAGCTGAGGAACCAGAACCTGAGCGTTCAGCGCCTGTGACTCCTGCAAAGACAGGAACTCCAGCCCCATGAAAGCTTTCTCGACTTCGCTCACCTGGGTCTCGTTGCCGCGGGCGATGGCTCCCAGGGCCAGGCCCGGCTGCTGGCGCAGTTCGGAGATGAGCACGAACCAGGCTCCGGCGACCTCCTCGAGATCGGCTCGCGAGACCCGTGGATTGCGCTCGTTGCGGAGCGCCTGACGGGAGGCTACCCAGACCTGGGTGATTGGAGCCTGGCTGGAAGTCTGGATCAGGAGCTTATCGCCCCGCTCCAGGTAGTCGCTCAGAGCCGGCTGGCAGACCGCCAGAGCCTGAACAGCTCCCTGATCATACCATTGGCGGGCCACGGCTGCGGTTGGAGCGGGGATGGGCAATACTCGCCGACCGCTTTCCTGAGCTACCAGCCGGGCTGTCAGATACTCGCCCGGAGATCCACTCACGAACCCTACCCGAAGTATCTGGTTCTCAGGAGTGTCGGCCCGGGCCACGATGGCATCCGAGCCCACGGACAGGGAGGTGGCGAACAGAATCTGGCCAGGGTTGAAGCGGGGCACGGCCAGGGCAAACTCATCCAGGCTGGCCAGCACCAGATCGATCTCGCCCGCCGCCAGCTGGCGCCAGCGTTCGCCGGGCTCCTGGAGCTGCTCGATCTCCAGGGTGACCTCGCCCGTCCCCTCGGCTTTGCTCAAGAGCGCGTGCAGAGCATAAAGAGGCAGCTCGGAAGGGCGTCCTTCAACGGCAATCCGCACAGTGTGAGGGGTCAGGGCCAGGGGGCGGGGGAGGGGCTGTTGCTGGGAGCGAGTTTTCCATAGGAAGAGCAGGCCCAGGCAAACCCCGACCAGGAGAAGTAGTCTGACGAAAAATCTTGCCATCCGCCCTATCCGGCAGGCCGGAGTGCCGGCTGCTCAGAAACTCACTTTTGACCCTGAGGGCTTAATTCCGCCCCGTGCGGGCTCACTCCTCCGGAATGGCAGGCGGAAGCAGCTCTCCTCGCCGCAGAGCTCGCAAGCGGTTGAAGGCGTTCTCCACGCGCAGCGCTTTCTCGCGCAGGCGCATTCCGCTTCGGCGCTCATGAGGCACGTTCCGGGTCTCATTGTAAAGCTCGTTCAGCGCCCGGCGGGCGGAATGGATGGCGTCGTACAGCAGCGCCTCTTCCAGAGCGCGCTCGAGCAATTCGGCATCACTGTCAAGCTTCTTACGCCCGGATTCGGAAAGAACCTGCACCGCGACGTTGCTCTTGGAGGCGGCCTTCTTGGGTGCGGTGCTGACGGCGGCCGCCTTCTGCTGAGGTTTGGGCTTGGGCTTGGTCTTGGTCTGGCCCATACGGGTCCCCTTTCCATCCGAAAGTGCCTCCCAGATTCGCGCTCCCCACCCGGCAAATCCTACTGGCACCTCACGATGAAGGAGAACGGCGTTAAATCGGCAAGTAGGCGGGTATGAACCTGGAGACGCCTGGCGATTCGGGATTGTGGGCTACCCGGCCCCGCCTGCTGGTTTTGAGCACACTGGCCGGGATGGGCGGCCTACACTCAGTGGACGAGTTGGCGGCCGAGCCCGAGCATCGCCGCCCCCCACTGCCTCGGGGCCGGGTCTACTGAGTCTTTGATGGGGGGGCAACTGGCGGCGGCGCTGGCACTTTGCGCCTATCTCTTGAGCCGCCCTCGCGGGCCGTTGACGGCCCTGGAACCAGCACTGCTGGTGGCGGCCCTGATCCTGGAGGCCACGGCACTGCGTTTGCCTGGAATCGGCTTTTTCAGCCTTGCGCCGGCCATTTACCTGGGAGCCGGGTTGGTGGGAAGCCCCGCCTGGGCGGCCGTGATGGCTCTCGCCTGTGTGGCCGTGCGCACCATGCTGCGCGGGGACCCACGGCCCTCCTGGCGACTGCGCGAGGGATTGGCCGATCTCATCCCCGTGCTGGCCGCGCTGGCCGTGACCACGGTGATCCCCGGACTCGTATGGCAGGTCGTCGTGTCGAGCCAGGTCTACCTGGTCGTGGCGGTCGGAGTACGTCGCACCCTGCGCCCCGCCCTTTCCGACCCGGCCGGTTGGGAACGCGCCGCCGCCCGCCTCACGCCGGTCCTGCTGGTGGTGGCCCTCCTTGGAGGGCTGCTCTGGCAATTGCTCCAGGTATCCCCCTGGGCCGCTCTGTGGCTCGTTCCGGTTCTGATCGGGTTGCGATTCCTGGTGGGCGAGGCGGGGTTTGGCACCCAACTGTCCGATTATCACGAGCTGAATCGACGCCTGGTCACCAGCCGGGTTTCTCGGGATCGGCTCTCGGAAGAGCTGGCCGAAACCCGTCAGGGCCTGCAACGCAAGGTGGATGAGTACCTGACCCTGGAAGAGCTCTCTTCATCCTTGCACCGTGCTGCCACGGTACCGGACTGCCTGGACGTGCTGCTGGCCATGGTGGATCGGCTCGTCAGTGCCCAGAGCGTGGCCCTCTTTGTGCGTGAATCGGACGGCTTTCTCTGCCCGCGCAATTTTCGCAGCCCCTACCGTGACACGCTGTCCATCGCCAGTACAAGCCGCCTGCGCGACCCCCGCGTCGAGGAGGCGGTCGGCCGGTCCCCCCAGGGGCCTCGACTGTTTTCCGACGAGGAGCAGACAGTGGCTCTGCCGCTTGGCGAGCAGGGAGTTCTGTACGTGGGGCGTCCTCGTGAGCCCTTTAGCGAGATGGACCGTCAACTGCTCTCCATCGTCTCGGCTCAGGGGGCGGCCGCCCTGACTCGGCTCGAGCAGCCTCGCCCGCAGGTCTCGGGTGCCCGACCTGAGCCTGGAACGGTGCTGCAGCAACGCTACCGGATCGTGCGCGCCTTGACGAAGGGAGGCATGGGTGCAGTCTACCTGGCCGAGGATTCCCATCTCGACGGAGCCTCCTGCGCGATCAAGGAAATGCTCGAGCAACATCTTGGCACGGGTGACGAGGCGCTCATCCAGCGCAAGTTCCAGGAAGAGAAGGCCCTGCTGGCACGGCTCAACCATCCGGGCATTCCTCGGGTACGTGATTTTTTTCGCATCGGTGGGCTCTGCTACATCGTCATGGACTACATTCACGGCGCCAACATGGACGAGGAGTTGCGCGACTGCATCGCATTGACTGGCCGTCCTTTCGCCTGCGAAGTCCTGGCCAAAGACATGCTTCAGGTCCTGGACATTCTGGTACACTTGCACGAGCTCGAGCCCCCCGTTATTCATCGCGACATCAAGCCCGCCAACTTGATTCGTGAGTTCAAGAGTGGACGCATGACGCTGGTAGACTTTGGCCTGGCCCGCCCGGTGGAGCAGACGGGGGTGACCCAGACGGCGGTGGGAACTCTGGGCTACTCTTCTCTGGAGCAGATTCAAGGCCGCGCCGAGGTGCGTTCGGACATCTATTCCCTGGGGGTGACCATGGCCCAGTTGCTGTCCGGGCAGGGTCCCATTCCCCTCCAGTTTCGACCGGTGCGACAACTTGATCCGAGCGTGGACGAAGACCTGGCTGCCATCGTCGATCGGGCCTCGGCCCTCGATCCGGCAGCCCGCTACCCGTCGGCTCGGGCGATGAGGGACGATCTCCAGGCCTGGGAACGGTCTAAAGGCCGCTGAGGACCTGCACTAACGGCAGATAGGCCGAGATCACAATGGCGCCGACCATGAGACCGATGAAGGCCATGATCAGGGGCTCGAGCAGGGCCATCACCGTCTCGAGGGTGAGACCAGCCTCCAGATCCAGGAGGGCGGAGGCCCGGCGAAGCATGCCCACCATCTGTCCGGACTCCTCCGCGCAACGGATCATTTGAGCCGCAGCTCCCTGGAAGACCTCATTGGCTTCGAACAGGTCGGCCAGGGTGTCGGCCCGTCCCAGGTGGAGGTCGGTGCGAGCCTTCTGGAGGCGCTGTCGAGTCAGCGGGTCGTCGGTTGCGTCCTGTAACACGGCCAGGGCATCCGGGAAAGGGAGCCCTGATTCCAGCAGCAGCCCCAGGGCATCCAGGGTGCGAGCCTGGCTCTGCAGTTGCCGCAGGCGGCCCAGCACCGGCAGACGATCGAGCACCTCGGCCTGCCTCAGGCGCAGCGTGTCCACTCGCTCGACGTCGCGGGCAATCACCAGCCAGGTTGGATAAAACATAGCCAGCACCAACCAGGTCAAAGGACTGGTAAGGAATCGGGTCGCTTCCACGAGCAAGCGGGTGGGCCAGGGCAGGGGAACTCCCAGATGGGTCAACAGAGGCTCCAGTTGGGGCACCACAAAGGTGACCAGCAGGCCCAGCACGACCACCGCGGCTATCAACTGCATGGCGGGGTAGTAGAGCGCGCTACTCAGCCGCTCGTGCTGGCGGTTGCTTTCCTCGAGATATGCAGACAGCTTCTCCAGGACCCGGTCAAGCGAGCCTGTGGCTTCTCCGAGACGGACGAGTTGCACGTAGAAGGGCGAGAAGAGGACGGGATGGCGACTGAGTGATTTGGAGAGGGACTCCCCACGCGCCACTCCGGCTGCCACGTCGGTCAGGGCCTGGTTCATGGCCTTGTCGGGGCCCTCTGTCAAAACGGTCAGGGCTCGTACCACGGTGACCCCTGAGCTGAAAAGGGCAGAGAACTGACGAGTATACAGAGCCAGGGTGGTCAAGCGCACGGCGCGCGGAGACTATTCTTGGCCCCAGTAGAGGCGGCGGTTGACCTGAGGCAGCAGGGGCGCCCTCAGGACGGAGTCGTCATAGGTCAGCAATCTGGTCGCCGGCCGGAGGTAGTAGGGCGAGTAAGCCGGGTTGGGCGGGCGGCTGATACCGTTGACCAGACGGGTTCCGCCCACGATCCAGGCGGTGACTCCGGGCGTGGCATCGGCGTTGGTTTCCCAGTCGGCGGCCATGTGCGCGTTTTGAAGGCCAATCATGCAACCGTGAACGGCCAGGGTCAGCCCGGACATATCCTCCAGTGTCATCATGGCCACCGAGCCATCTCCTGGACGTGAGCCCTGCACGATGCCGGCGTGGATCTCGAGTCGGTCGTCGGTATCGATGGCTATCGGGGGAGCAGCGTTGGCAACCGGGCTGGCGAAGGCCGAGCTGAGGAACCAGACCCGGTCGGTGGTCAGCAGCCCGGCGCCCTGATACGGTTGCAGGCAGTTGAAGTCTCCCTGAACGTAAAGGCTGCATTGACTGGCCACTGTCATGGGACCGGGGAGTGGAGTACCGTTGACCAGGCGAAGCGGAACATGGCTGTAGACGACCAGCCCGCCAGAGCTGGGAAAAGGGAGCGAGGAGAGGTCGAGCTCCTTGACCGCCACGGGCCTTCCCTCGCCGCGGTTGAAGAAGGTGCGGTCCGTGCACCAGGGTGCGATCGTGGCTGCATCCACCACGAGATCGGCGTTCTGCTCATAGTAGCCTCCCGGCGCCAGGCTCTGGATCCTGGGTGGGGCCAGGTAGGGCGCTCCCAGAGTGGCGTCGAGAACTCGCGAGCTGAAGCGGGCCACGGCGCCGCCGGGCCCGGCATCGTCCCACAGGGGATTGAGGGAATCAAAGGCCGTGCCCGGACTTCCCCCTGGCATCTCGATACCGTTGATGTAGACCTCGCCGGTGGCCGGCCCCCCGCCTCCGCGAAGGATGCGCCCGGCTGAGTAAACCGAGCCGTTGATGTCCAGGCGACTGCCGCTCGGACGTAACGAAAGGTCATCGTTGGCGTGAACGTTGCCGTGGACGACAGCGTTGGCGGACCCATCAAAGTCATCTTTTCCGTCGGCAAACGAGACGAAGTTGAAAGCAGGCTCGAGAACTCCGTGCACCCGGTGGGTCACGCGCCTGCGACCGATATAAGCCGTGGACTGGATTTCATAGGTTCGCTCGGCCGCCAGACGCTGGACGCGAAAGGTGAGTTTTTGGGGACGCTGGCCAAGCCCAAAGCTCTCGTCGGGGTTGTCGCCCGGGATCCAGTTGATCGTGTAGTCCCCGATCGTGGCCTGCACGGCTACGTCGGTCGCGATTCCCAGCGGATTCACCTGAGGGGTTCGACTGCCATTGGGGTTGTGGGTATAAGCTGTGAAGTTGCTGCGAGAAAAAGCATTCTCAGCGATGGTGATGCCGGTCTCGGCCATATAGAACAGCTCGGCGTCGGTTCTGGAATCCAGGGCGAAGCGATTGTCGTGAATGACATTTGAGATCAGGGTCATCACGGCCAGAAAGCAAAGAGGGATCAGAAGAACTGCCAGCATCATCAGGAAGCCGCGGTGTTTCACTGGTTCCTCAAGAATACTTCGGTGGAATAGGTCTCGCTGACTTGCGGTCCCCTGGCCATGTCGCGCAGGAAGGTAACACTCATGGCGATTCGGTCACGGTTAGCGCTCAAGACTTGGAACTCGGGACTGGCGTAAGTGTCAAAAATTCGCGTCCCTCCGCGGGGAAGGGCGGAGAGATCGATCGAGGCCGGCAGGCCGGGTGAGGGAGGTTGTACTCCGGGAACCGTGTAGATGACGACCTGCCTGGCGGTGGGATTGGCTGGATCGACAGGTTGCCGGTCCCGAGAATACACCCCGACGATCGAGTAACGTCCAAAGCGCGGATCGTCGCCCTCGGGAACGGCTGCAATCAGGGACTGCCCGGTAACCTCGAGAGCGGCCAGGTCGTCGTAGTTGCGCCCCCCGAAGGAAACCGAGCTGCCGGAAACCGGGCTGCCGATGTAGACAAAGTTGGCTCGGCGAAGGGTAGCTGAAAGGCTGTCGAGCAGCGCGCGGTTGGCCTTACGAGGGTCCAAGCGGGTTTCGGCTCCGGTTCGAGCCCTGGAAGCCAGCTCAAGAGCCCCGAAGGCCACGCTGACGATCAGGCCAAACAGGGCGCAGGCTACCAGCAATTCGGCCAGGCTGTGGCCTCTGCTCTGTTGAACGGCGCCGCGCCAATTCCTGAAGTGTTCAACGCGCGGCGCCTTAGTGCGGGTCATCTCGAGCCCACCACAGTGGTGAATCGGACGAGAGGAGAGCCGATGGGGGCGGGGTTTGACGAGTCCGAAGGGTCGGCCTCCCAGACCACCACCGAGAGCCTCTTCAGACCGGGCTCGCTGGGGACTGAGACGTCGAGCCGGTAGACCAGCTCCTGACTCGTGTCAGCGTAGGCGTAGACCCCCGACGCGAACGAGGTCAGGGCATTGAAGCCCGTTTTGTCTCTGGCTTTGAAGCAGCGCTGCTCCATGATCTTTTGTCCCAGGAAGGTAGCGGACGAGAGTTTTCGGTCGGTCTCGGTCAGGCGCGTGCTGTTGATCACTGCGGCCACGAGGCCGAGCGCCAGGGCTGCCACCATGGCGAGCGCCACCAGAACTTCCGCCAGAGAAATGCCCCGCTGCATGCTTGTCTTTATTGTTGCACAAGATGGGCGATTTGACAGGGGCCAGCGAAACTTCCCTGGTTGCGTCGAACAGAGTTTTCAGGGTTGACAGCCACGCAAGGCCATGGTAATCTACCGTCTGCGCCCAACCTGTGGCGCTTCGATCTGGTCTTTGACAACTGGATAACGGTTTTTGTGAAGTGCACCTGTTGATTAAGTTGC
>CAYYHB010000084.1:0-19720 GCA_964471395.1 uncultured Burkholderiales bacterium
CTTGAGCTGACGCTCAGAAAACAAGGTTCGGGCTCATGAGGAGAAGTTTCAAGGCACATTGAATCTCCCTCACGGGGACAGGTGGGCAAGGAACACTGAGCCCGTACAGAGTGGACCCCTTCCAAAACGAAGAGCCTGCGCAGCAACGCAGGCTCGGAAAGGAGGGGCTACGATGAGAGTTTGGACCTTGTTCATCCTACTCGTCCTGCTCCTGGTGTTGCTGCTTACGCAGCCCGCCTGGTAGCCGGTTGAGCCCCAGCTCGGTCCCGTCCTACCGGGGCCGAGCACTTCTTTAGGATAGCAGATCACCCCACCCCTGGCAAACCCGCCCATACTCGAGTGAGCGAACGCAAGGGAAGACGCCAACTTCTTCGCGAAAATGCAAAAGTGCTGTACTGCCGATCCGCTATGCTCAATAGTGCGCGGAATAATCAGCGACGACAGGAGCGGTTCAAAGTACTGGTAATGACGGTCCTGGCTTTGCTGTTGCTGGCCCCTCAGGCCCTGGGGAGGAAGCCCTCCAGCTATCTCGAGGTCGATCGCCATGCGGTCAATGCTCCTGCTTCCGCCGAGCGCAGCCTGGACGCGTTGGGAGCCTACCTCAAGAAAGCCGGTCAGAGCTCGGAGGACCGCTCGCGAGCGGTCTACCGCTGGATCACCGAGCGGATCGCTTACGACACGGAGAGTTACTTCTCTGGACAGTATACCGATCAGAGCGCCGAAGCCGTCCTCAACCGCCGCACCGGCGTGTGCGCCGGCTACGCGAATCTGTATCAGGCTCTGGCCTCTCGATGCGGGGTTGAGACGGCGGTCGTCAGCGGGGAGGTGCGCCGCGACCCGGAAGATACCACCAACCTCTCGCTGCGGCACGCCTGGAATGCAGTCAAGCTGCAAGGGCGCTGGTACCTGCTCGATTCCACCTGGGGGAGCGGTTACGTGGACTACCAGTCTCGACGCTTCACCCGCAAGTTCAACCCCTACTACTTCCTGGTTCCCCCCGAGCAGCTCATCTACAGTCACTTTCCCAAGGACAGAGAGTGGCAGCTGCTCGCTCGCCCCAAAACGCGGGCCCAGGTGGATTCCATGCCTCGCGTGGGCTCGGCCTGCTTTCGTTTTGACGTGCGCCCCAAAGAATCGCGCGGCACCCTCGAGACCGACCAGGGACTCAAGCTCAAATTCCGAGCTGCCAGCGGCGTCAGCTTGATGGCGGGGGTCTACCAGAACGGCAAGGAGCTTCCCGACACTCTCTGTCTGGCCCAGGCCGACGAGAACGGCTGGGCGGTGGACGTGCTCTTTCCTTCCCCCGGGCGCTACAAGGTATCCATCTTCGGCAAGGATGATCCTTTCGCGGAACGCTTCAACTACGTCATGGAATACTGGGTGGAGGCTCGACGTGGTACCGGCCAGCAGTTCCCCGAGACCTCCTCGACCTTCCTCGAGCGCCGGGCCAGGTTGGAGTATCCTCGTACCCGGGCCTTGCCTCCGGGTAAGAAGGCGACCTTTTCGGTCTATGTGCCGGCCGCCAGCGACGTGCAGATCATCAATGGCGGCAAATGGCACCCGCTCGAACGCAAGGGCCCGTGGTTTCGGGGGCAGGCGGCCCTCGAAAAGGGTGAAGCCAAGGTCAGTGCCCGTTTTCCCGGCAACGACCAGTACTGGACTTTGCTACGCTATCGGGTCGATTGACAACTCAGCGACGACAGGAGCGGTCGACAATCATGCGTGGGAGGTCAGGCAGGCGCGGACCGCCTTCCAGGCTCGCTCCACGGCATTCTCGAGCCGGTGCTCCTCGGCGATTCGCCGCACCAGGCCAGCGTCGCAGAAGCGCTCGGGCAGCTTGAGGTCGACCGCAGGCAGGGGAATATCCCTGACCGGCAAGACCACCTTGCGAGCTGTTTCCAGGTAGGCGCGACCCGCGTCGAGCTTCTTGCGCTCGCTCTCCTTCAGGCAGTCGCTGGCCAGCAAAGCCTGCAGCGAGCCGTGCTCGGCGATCAGTCGGGAGGCCGTTTTCTCGCCGATTCCCACCACGCCTGGCAGACCATCGGAGGGGTCGCCGCGCAGCAGAGCAAAATCTCCATAGGCCCGACCAGGAATTCCATAGCGGCGGGTGATCTCAGCCTCGTCCACCTCCAGCAGTTGGCTCGTGCCCCGGGTGGGATAGAGAACCTTGACCTGAGGATCTTCCACCAACGCGAAGAGATCCCGGTCTCCCGAGAGGATCTCCACCGGTTGGCGGGCTCGCGACAAAAGCGAAGCGATGACATCCTCGGCCTCATAGCCCGGGTAGCCGACCACGGCCAGTCCCATGGCGCTTAAAAGCTCGCGGGCCACCGCCTCTTGAGGGGTGACCGGGTCGGGCAGATCTCCCACGCGATGAGCTTTATAGCTCGGCAGCGCGCTGGTACGAAACGCGGGTCGCCAGTCGTCGTCCGTGCACAGGCCCAGCTCTTCAGGACGGCGATCCTCGAGAATCCGGGCCAGCATGTTCAAGAATCCATAGACCCCGTTCATCGGGATGGAGTCCGGTGCCGAGTGGTAGGCTCGGTAGAGGAGGCTGGAGAAATCGACCAGCAGTTGCACGATCAGCCCAGCTTTCCGAGCAGGTAGAGAGTGCCCACCGAAAGCAGGGTGAGGCTGGCCAGGGCCGAGCAGGTCAGTAGTTTCGTTCCGGTCCGGTTGTTCTGGAGCGCCCACAACAAGAATCCAGCGAATCCCGAGACGGCCGCCGTGATCAGCGCCAGGCCCAGAGTCTGCCCCTCCATCAGTACTCCTCCGCCATGCGGGCCTCTTGCATCGTCAACTGGCGTGAGGTCTCGTCGATCAGCTCGATTTTGTAGCCGTCAGGGTCCTGGGCGAAGGCCAGCACGGTGGTTCCGTGGCTCATCGGACCGGGAGGACGCGTGATGATCCCACCGGCGCTTTCGATCTGCTTGCAGGCGGCCTGAATGTCCTCCACCCCGATGGCGATGTGACCGTAGGCCGTGCCCAGCTCGTACTGCTCGACCCCCCAGTTGTGCGTCAACTCGATCACCGTTTGCTCGCTTTCCGGGCCGTAGCCAAGGAAGGCCAGAGTGAACTTGCCGCCCGGGTAATCCTTGCGGCGCAAGAGCTTCATGCTCAAAGCCCTGGTGTAGAAATCGATGGAGCGATCCAGGTCGCCGACTCGCAGCATGGTATGCAGAATGCGCATGATTGCTGGTTCCTTTCTCTGGTGAGCAGGCCTCTTCGGCTTCCGGGCGCGAGCGCCTTTGCGAACGCATGTTCTCGTTGACACTGTTATATGACAGTGTTATGATGCCGGAGTGAGCCGAGGAACGGAAGGCCGCTGGCGCCTGGCCGAGCTGGTCGAGTTGAGCTCTCGCTGGGCCGAGCCCGCGGGGCACTCCAAGCGAGTTCGCTGGGAGCCGAACGAGAGGCTGATCCGTTACTACACCACGCTCGGACTGCTTGACCGCCCGGCCGAGTTGCGGGGTCGAACGGCTTACTACGGGGTGCGTCACCTGCTGCAGTTGCAGGCCATCAAGGCTTTGCAGGCGCAGGGGACCCCGCTCCAGGAGATCCAGGCCACGCTCGCCGGTCGCACGCAAAGCGAGTTGGAAGAGCTGGCCGGTCTTCCGGAGAACTGGCTGAACAGTGTTCTGCCGACTTCCGAGGCGGAAAGCCGGCAGACAAAACCACCTCCACGCTTCTGGGAACGTCGAGCCGCCCGGCTCGACGTTCCCGAGGCACCGACCGGCGCCGGATGCGAGCTTCCCCTGCAGGGGCTCGAGCTGGCGCCGGGAGTGACCTTGATGCTCGATCGCAGGCACTACCCCACGCTCGACCCCCGGCAGCTGAGCCGGTTGGCGGCCCCCCTTCTGCAGGCACTGCAGTCCTGGAATCCGGCCGTCTCATCGAAGGAGGAGAACGCATGAAAGCCACACTCGAAGTGCTCAACGAGGAGCGACCCCTGAGCGAGGCCAGAGCCGGGTTCGGGGCCGTGGAGACCGAGCGAGGTCGTTTGCCCCTGCGGGCCATGAGCCTGACCGGGCGCATTACCGGGCTGCACTTTCGCAACCGGCTCAGCCAGACGTTTGTCAACGCCTTCAAAGAGCCTCTCGAGGCCACTTACATCTTTCCCCTGCCTGACCGTGCGGCCGTCGTCAGCTTCAAGATGAAAGTCGCCGACCGGGTGATCGACGGAATTCTCAAGGAGCGAGAGCAGGCCCGGGCCGACTACGACCTGGCCATCTCCCGGGGGCAGCGGGCAGCCATTGCCGAGGAAGAGCGCCCGGACGTCTTCACCATGCGAGCCGGGAACATCATGCCCGGTGAGTCGATCACCGTCGAGCTCGAGCTCTCCGGCCCGCTGGCCCTATCCGACGGGGAGGCAACCTATCGCTTTCCGCTGGTGGTGGCTCCGCGCTACATCCCGGGGGTGGCTCTCGACGGCGAGAGCGTGGGCAGCGGAACGGTTCTGGATACCGACGCCGTGCCCGACGCCTCGCGCATCACTCCACCCATCCTGCTTCCGGGAATGCCCAACCCGGTTCACTTCACGCTCTCCCTCGAGCTCGATGCGGCCGGGTTGCCGATGCGCAATCTCAGGGCCAGTCTCCACCAACTCGAGATCGAAGACCTGTCCGAAGGAATGCGCAGGGTGGGGCTGATTCCCGGGGCGACTCGCCTGGACCGCGACTTCATCCTTCGCTTCGAGATGGGGGAGGAACAGGTCGCCACCAGCTTTCGCAGCCTGAGTGACCCTGATGGTCAGGGTTGCACCGTGGCCCTGACCGTCGTTCCTCCCAACTTGAAACGATGCGGGGTGAAGCCGCGCGACGTGGTGGTGGTGCTCGACCGCTCCGGATCCATGGAGGGCTGGAAGATGGTGGCGGCCCGGCGAGCCGCGGCCCGCATTCTCGACAGCCTGACCGACAAGGACCGATTGGCTCTGATCTTGTTCGACTCGGTTCTGGAGGAGCCCCTGGAGACCAGTGGCAAGCTGGTCGAGGCCTCCGACCGCAATCGCTTCCAGGCCGTGGAGTTCCTGGCCCGGGTCGAGGCCCGCGGAGGAACCGAGATCGGGCCTGCCCTGGCCCGCAGCCTGGAATATTTCGCTGGGCCGAAGCAAGACCGCGAGCAGGTCGTCGTCTTCGTGACCGACGGCCAGGTGGGCAATGAAGCCCAGGTCTACTCGCATGTGGCCAGCCACGCCGGACCGACGCGCATCTTCACGGTCGGGGTGGACCGCGCCGTCAACGAGAGCTTTCTCAAGCGACTGGCCGAGAGCACCGGCGGGGTCTTCGAGCTGGTCGAATCTCAGGATCGTCTGGACGAAGTGATGCGCAGCATTCACCGCCGCATCGGCTCGCCGGTCCTGCGCGACCTGCAGTTACGGGTGGAGGGGTTGAGCGAGGTCACGCCGGAAACGGTCGATGTCTTCCCGGGCATGCCGGCCGTGATCAGCGGTCGCCTGGCCGGGCCCCCACCGGACAAGATCCGGGTGACCGCTGTCCGGCCCGATGGCAAGCCGTTTCAAACCGAGCTGAGCCACCAGGCCACGGCTGACCCGGTCCTTCGCCACGTCTGGGCCCGCGCCCGGGTGCTGGACATGGAGCATCGCCTCGACACGGGCGCGGGGCCGGCTGACCTGGGTCAGACGATTACCGACTTCTCGCTGCGGTGGGGCGTGCTGTGCCGGTTCACCGCCTATGTGGCCGTGGATGCGAGCGGGGTCGTGAATCCGACCGGGCAGGTGCACCGGGTGACCCAGGCGGTGGAGTCTCCCTCGCAGTGGGGCACCGCCGTGGTTAGGGGAATGAATATGTCGGAAGGATTCCTGGGTGCGCTTTACTGCGCCGAGGTTTGCGAGTCTGATGCGGAGATGGAGATGCCTTCCCGTCGACGCTCGGCTCCCAGGCCCAGCCCTTCGGTCGTCCCGGGACCTGGTGGACCGCCTCCTCTGCGGGATAAGAAAGAGAACCAGGCACGCGGATCTGGGCCTCCGGTTTCGCCGAAGGAGGCGTTCAAGGCTGGTTACCCGTACCTGGAGAAGCTCATCGAGGCCCTGAAGAAGCAAGAGCCGACCTCGCTCGAACTGATTGAGCAAGCCCTGGAGCTTCTGGACGAGTGGGCGAGCGAGCCGGCACTTAAGCTCGAGGCTCTGGGCCGAGAAGCCCTGGAGAGCTACCGGCGCGACCCTGCCGAGGGCTTGCCGAAGCTTCAAGCCTGGTTGGAAGAGCTGCGCAAGCTGCTCGGCTTGAAACCGCCTCGCAAGAAGAGCTGGTGGAAGCGCTGAGCTGAAAGACCGCCTCGGCACCGCGGATGACGCTGGTGTCCGGGGCGGTTTTATTCGAGCTTCGAATACGCCACCGTATCGACACCGGGTCGCTGCCGGGGCCGTACCGCAAATCTGGGGCGTCTTGCGTGAGTCGCGCGGGTGGCTTGATTTGCCGCCTCCCGGTCAGGAACTGGAGAGCGCTCAGCGCATGTCGACCTGCAGGCCTTCCATGGAATTGTAGCTGGGATTGTCCGGCGCGACTCGGGCGGCAGGGTGGTTGTCGCCTTTGCAGCAGAAGGAGTAGGTCCCGTAGCCCTTCTCGTCCTTGGGCGGCTCGTGCTCGTAGCTGGCCGAGTAGGTGTCGGTCTCGGCAGCCGGGCAGTTGGGAATCATCCGCAGGTAGTTGGGAGTCAGCGCACTGAGCGAGTCAGGGTAGTGGCCCGAGTTGTCGGTGGACCACATCTCCAGAGCGGTGCCGATGTTCTTCTCGTTGGACTTGCAGGAGGTCAACTGGCCCTGGGCTCGGGCTCGAATGAAGTTGGGGACGAGAATGGCGGCCAGTATGGGCACCACCATGAACATGCAAAGGCACCCCACGAGCGCGAAGATGATCACGGGCGAGCTGCTGCTCTTGGGCACGAAGCCGCAGTGAGGACAGCGTACCGCCCCCTGGGGGAAGGGATGATTGCACTGCTTGCAGGGACGATGTACCCCCATTGGGGCGGGCCCGGGAGCCATGACCGGGGCGTTGACCCCGGTCGGGGCGGCGGGCATCGTGGGGGCGCCTGGAGCAGGTGGCATGAACGTGAAGCCACAGGCGGCGCAGGCGTGACGCTGCTCGAGGCAGGTGCGATGCTGGGCCTTACCGCAACTGGGGCAGAACAGACGATTGTCAGGCTGGAGACCCTGTCCGCAGGCCGGACAGCTGGTAGTGGCATCCATTGGCTCGACACCCCCTTCAAGAAGTGCTGGAAATCGAATCGACCGTCGCGATAGGTCGATCGGTCGTTACCGGTAGATTCTCGATATCCTGGTCTGAGGCCTTCGAAGGCGGAGGCGATGGACCGGTCGAGGTGGAAAGCGGCGGGATGAAAACCTGCCCACGTTGCCAGATCGAGCTGAAAGAGCAAACCTTTGGGGAGCTGCTGGTGGACATGTGCCCCACCTGCGAAGGCTCCTGGTGGGAGGACGAGGATGATGAGCTCGGCCAGGTCATGCGCATGGAAGACCCGCTCAAGGCCGTCGAGGCTTCCGAGCTGGCCCCCATCCTGGTACAGGACAAGACGCCCGGCTCCTCCCTGGAAGCTCCCGCCGCCTGTCCGATCTGCTCTCAGGTGATGGACCGCTATCGCTACATGATGATCAGCGAGATCTGGCTGGACCGTTGCCCCGAGCACGGCATCTGGCTCGATGACGGCGAGCTGTCGGCCATCGTCGACTACTTCGCCAGGAGCCAGGAGATGGAGCTCGACCCGGTGGCCAGTGCTCAACTTCGGGAGAAGCTGCGTGAGATCGCGGCCAAACACAAACCCGACCGAGGTTTCAAGGCCTGGATGGGCTCCTTCGTGGCCCGGATTCTCGGAGTCGAGTAGGCTTCAGGCCACTTCGGCTAAGGCGCCGCGCGTTGACATCTTCAGGAACTAGCGCGGCGCTCAACCGATAGCGTTCTCATTCTGCACAGGTCAACGCGCGGGACTGTAGCTCGGGAAATTCTTCTGTCTTTTGCACCGCAGCCGAGCGGGCAGTAGCCACCAGGGCAACGGCCAGCAGGATAATGACCAGGGCGAGCAATCCGTACCGGCCGATGCTCTCGCCCCCCAGCCAGACGCCCAGCAAGACGGCCACCACCGGATTGACATAAGCATAACTGGTGGCCAGACTGGTGCTGACCCGCTGGAGCAGGTAGTTGTAGGCGGTGAAACCGACCAGTGAGCCAAAGATCAGCATGTAGGCGAAAGCCGCCAGCGAGCGCCCCGTGGGGTGAGCTGGCCAGACCTCCCCGAGCAGGCTGCCCACCAGGGTCAACAGCGCTCCGCCACACAGCATCTGGGCGGCCGCCGCCATCAGGCCCCCGGGCATGGGAAGACGGGTGCTGAGCACTGAGCCCAGCGCCCAGGAAAGAGCTGAGCCGAGCACCATCAAAGCTCCGACCGGGTGAGCCTGGAGATTTCCCTCCAGGTTCAACAAGACCACTCCGGTGAGACCGACGGCGATGGCGATGGACTCGCGCTTGGAGGGCCACAGGCCGAACAGTCCCGAGAAAGGGCCGTCCACAGCACTACCGATGCGAGCAGCACGGCCACCAGGCCCGAGTGAACGTGGCGCTCGGCCAGCATCACCAGGCCGTTGCCTCCGAACAGCAGCAGACTGCCGACCACCGCGGCTCCCAGCCAGCGCCGCCAGGCCGGGTGTGGATGACCGGCGACGCGCAGGGCGATGTAGAGCGTCATTCCCGCGCCCAGAAATCGGTAGCCGGCCGTTAGCAGTGGAGGCAAGCTCTCCAGCGTGTAACGGATGGCCATGTAGGTCGAGCCCCAGATAAAGTAGAGGCTCAGCAGGGCCAGCACGATTCCCCCGGTCAAAGGTCCACGTCGCATGGTGATAGTTTAGAGGGAATTCAAGGATCAGAACAGTCTCACTTGTCGTGAGCTCAATGGAGTACAGTTCCGGGAATCCGAACTGGTTGGCCTGGTCTGGCAACCGTCAAGGCCCTGGGCACCGAAATATTGTGGATTGCTCCTGTCGTCGCTCATTTTTTCGAGTGTAGGTTCGACGAACTCTAGTTCTGATTTGAGAAAATTCTTCACAAAGCCTCCGATCGTTGACAGGAGGCCGCTCCGAGTCATCGAACCTGCTCTCGTGGCAGACGCCGGCACGATCCTCGACATCCCCCTCCACGAAGCGGCCCGGACGCGGTTTCTCAACTATGCGATTTCGGTCATCACTTCCCGGGCTCTGCCCGACGTGCGCGATGGCTTGAAGCCCGTTCAACGACGCATTCTCTACACCATGGCCCACGACCTCAAGCTGTGGCCTGACCGCCCGCCCATCAAATGCGCCAAGGTCGTTGGGGGGGTGTTGGGAAGCTATCACCCCCACGGCGACACGGCCGTTTACGAAGCGCTCGTGCGGTTGGCCCAAGACTGGGTTTTACGCTGCCCGCTCGTGGATGGGCAGGGCAACTTCGGGTCGCTCGATGGCGACGCTCCGGCCGCCTACCGCTACACCGAGGCCCGTCTGCGGCCGCTGGCTCTCGAGTTCATCGCCGAGCTCGAGCAAGACACGGTTGACTTTCGCCCCAATTTCGACGACAGCACCACCGAGCCGGTCGTGCTGCCCGCCCGCTTCCCCCAGCTCCTGGTCAACGGTTGCTCCGGCATCGCCGTGGGTGTGGCCACCAACTTGCCCCCGCACAACCTTCGCGAGGTCGTGGATGCCTGCCTGGCCCTGATCAAGGATCCCGGCCGCAGCACCCGTGACCTGCTGGCCTGTGTCAAAGGGCCCGATTTTCCGACCGGGGGCGAGTTGCACATCACTCCGGCTGCCCTCGAGCAACTCTATGAGGAAGGGCAGGGGAGCTTGGTGTTGCGGGGCGAGGTGGTGGCCGAGGAAGCTACCGGGCGCTGGCAGCGGCTGATTATTACCAGCATTCCCTACATGCTGCCTCGCTCCAGGCTGGTCGAGGAGATCGCCACCCGCATTCAGGAAGGAGCCGTCCCCGGGCTGGTCAACGTGCGCGACGAATCGGCCGAGGACGTGCGCATCGTGCTTGAGCTGCAAAGCGAGGCTCCCGCCCGGCGAGTGCTCCAGCAGCTCTACGACAAGACTTCGCTGCAGGCGACATTTCACGCCAATTTTACCTGCCTCACTCCCGAGGGTCTACCCGCCCGTCTGGGCCTGAAAGCCCTGCTAGAAGCCTTTCTCGACTTTCGCCGACAGGTGGTGCGCCGCCGGCTCGAGCATGAAGACCGTCAGCTGGGCGAGCGGCTGCACCTGCTGGAAGGCTTCATGCGGGTCTTCCGGGCTCTGGACCAGGCGGTTACCATCATTCGCCGGGCCGAGGCGCGCGAAGAGGCGGCCCGCCAACTGCGCGAGCGCTTCGAGCTGGACGAGGTTCAGGTCCAGGCCGTGCTCGAGCTGCGCCTTTACCGGCTAGGTAAAAAGGATGTGGAGTTGACCCGCCGCGATTATGACGAAAGAACCCGACGGCGACGCGAGGTGCGCTCGCTGCTGGCGAGCCCCACCGCCATGCAGGGGCTGATCGCCCAGGAGTTGACCGATCTCAAGCGTCGCTTCTCCGATGCCCGTCGCACCCGCATCCGCCTGCCAGAGAAGCGTTCCAACGAGACCCAGCGCTACCGTGTAGGCGTAAGTGCCGCCGGCTGGGTATGCCGCCGTGGTCGCGAGGACAACCTGCCCGACCGCCCTCAAGATAGCTGGACACACCAGCTCGAGCTGACTTCGGGCCAGGCCCTGATGCTGTTTACCTCCCTCGGGAGCGCCTTCACCCTCAAGGTGGATGACCTGCCCGGCGACCCGCGCCCCATCCAGAAGCTGGCTGTGCTTTCCGACGATGAGCGGCTGGTGGCCGCCTTCAGCTCCGCCGAGAAGCGCTCGGAAGCTGTCTACGTGGCCTCGGACGGCTCCGGGGCGGCCTTCTCGCTCGATCTCTTTCGCTCTCCTGGTGCCGCCCGCTCGGGGCGCCGCTTTGCTCGCGCTCAGGCACCCATTCTGGGAGTGCAGGTTTTGCAGGGAAAGGACCGGCTGATACTGGCTTCCCACCTCGGGCGGGCCTGGAGCGCTCCGGTCAATCTGCTGCCCCGCAAGACCGGACGAGGGGTGCCACTGATGGCTTTGGGCCCGGGCGATTTTCTGATCGGCTTTGCACTGGGAAGCCTGAACGTTCGCCGGGTGGGGGCCACCCGCACCCTGCGGCTGTCGGCCCGCAAGCTGCCCGAGCTCTCGCTGGGCCAGGAAGGTGTTCCGATGCTGGCCCGGGGACGATTGGAGCTGAGCCCTGATGAGTAAGACCTATACGGCTCGCGACATCACCGTATTAACCGGCCTCGAGCCGGTGCGTCAGCGTCCCGCGCTTTACATCGGAGGCGTGGACGCTCAGGGTCTGCATCACCTGGTCTGGGAACTGGTGGACAACGCCGTGGACGAGGCGATGAACGGTTATGCCACCCGCATCGACGTGGTGCTCGACGAGGACTGCCAGGGAGTGCGCGTTTCGGACGACGGTCGGGGCATTCCGATCGATACCCACCCCGAGCACGCTCGTCCGGCCCTGGAGCTCATCCTCACCACCCTTCATGCCGGGGCCAAGTTCGGAGGCTCACCCTATGGTTACTCGGGCGGCCTGCACGGGGTGGGATCGAGCGTGGTCAACGCCCTGGCCGAGGTAATGGAAGCGACGGTTTGCCGCGACGGCCAGAAGGTGCGCCAGATCTTTCGGCGGGGCGAGCCGCTGGGTCCCATGCAAAGGATCAGCGGTGCCCGCCAGAGTGGCACCAGCCTGTATTTTAAGCCCGATCCGGCCATCTTTCCCGAGACCACCTTTGACCCCGGGCGTATCCGCAGCCGCCTGCGGGCTACCGCCTTCCTGCACCGTCTGACCACCACCCTGACCTTTCGGGGCGAGACCGAAACCTTTCGTCCCGGGCACGGGTTGGGGGAGTACCTGACCGACCTCCTGGGCCAGGAGACCCCGCTTGGACCGGTGTTCGAATGGCGCCACGAGGGCGAGCCTCGAGCCGAGCTGGCTCTGGCCTGGACTGCCGGGGCGGGTGAGAAGCTCTTCAGCCACGCCAACGGTATCGCCACCCCTGAAGGCGGGACTCACGAGAACGCTTTGCGCAACGCCGTTTCCAGAGCCGTGAAAAGCTACCTGGAAACCCACAAGCTGTGGCCGCGCGATCTCAAGCTGAGCGCCGACGACCTGCGTGACGGCCTGCGGGCGGTCTTGTCGGTGTTCTTATCCAATCCGCAGTTCAAGGGCCAGACCAAGGAACGGTTGAATAATCCAGAGATCACCGCACCGTTAACCCAGGCGCTGGCCATCGCCCTGGAGCAACAGCTCAACGACCGCTCCAGCACCTCGGCCCTGCTGGCCGAGCGCTTGATTCAGGCCGCGCGAGCCCGCTCTGAAGCACGGGCCGCGGCCGATCTGGCCGACCGTCGGGCCATCGCGGCCCCGCGCCTGCAATTACCGGGCAAACTGGCCGATTGTTCCTCCACCCGCCCTGGCGAGCGTGAGCTGTTCGTCGTCGAAGGGGACTCTGCCGGAGGATCGGCCAAGCAGGCTCGCGACCGCAAGTTCCAGGCCGTGCTGCCTCTGCGCGGGAAGATTCTAAATACCGAGCAGGCTGCCCTGACCCGGCTGGGAGCCAACCGCGAGATCGCCGATCTGGTCAGCGCTCTGGGCTGTGGAATCGGCCAGCGATTCGACGCGAACCGGCTGCGCTACCATCGGGTGGTCATCCTGACCGACGCCGACTCGGACGGGCACCACATCGCCGGGCTCCTGCTGACGTTCTTTTATCGCCACCTGCCCGAGTTGATCCGGCTGGGGCACGTCTACCTGGGTCGGCCACCCCTCTACCGGGTGGCTTACGGCTCGCAGATTCACTGGGCCTGGGACGATCCTCAGCGAGAGGCCATCCTGGCCGCCCATCGCAAGAAGCCGAGCCAGGTGACCCGCTTCAAGGGTCTGGGCGAAATGAGTCCCGGGCAACTGCGCGAGACGACCCTCGCGCCGGCCACCCGTACGCTGTTTCGGGTGGTGGTGCCGGACGAGGTCGAGGCCGACCGCACGCTGCGCGACTGCTTCGGCAAAGACCCCGCTCCCCGTTACCGGCTGGTGATGGAAAGCTCGGGCGAGGCCGTTGAACTGGACGTTTAAGGGTTTTGGATCAGCTCTTCTTGCGTGAGGAGGAGCGCTTGCTGGGTGGGCTGGTCTTGGGAGCGGCTTTGCTCTTGGGAGCGGCCTTGGCCTTGGGGGCCGCCTTCTCCTTCTTGGCGGCCGGGGCCTTGATGGGCTTGACTGGGGCCGCCTTGGTCTTGGCGGCCGCCTTGCGGCTGGCCTTGCCCGAGAGGGCTTCTTCCAGGTCCACCGAGAGCTGCTTAAGGTAAGCTTCCTGCCCCTGGCCGGCGGCCGCCTCGGAAGTGACCCGAAACTGCACCCGCGCCATCTTCTCGTCGCCCAGGCGGGCGTAGGCCAGGGCCAGGTTTCCGCGGGCTGGCACCAGGCCGGGATCCATGCCCAGCGCCTCCTCGAACTCGATGACTGCCTCGCGGAACTGCTCGCGCTCGAAGTATGCCAGGCCCAGGTTGAAGTGGGCTTCGGCGTAGCGAGGGTTCAGGCGGACCGCCTCGCGCCATTTGCTGATGGCCTCCTCCAGCTTGCCCTGGCGGGCGTAGACGATTCCCAGGTTGTTGTGGGCGTAAATATCGCTGGGATCAAGCTGGAGAGCCTTAACGAAGTCGGCGGCCGCCTCATCGAGCCGGTTCATGGAAGTGAAGGCCAGGCCCCGGTTGTTGAAGGTGTAAGGGTCACCCGGATCGATGGCCAGCGCGTCCGAGAAGGCCTTGAGAGCATCGTCCCAGCTCTCCTTGGACAGGAAGGCCAGGCCCAGATTGTTGTAGGCGTAGATATCGCGCGGGTCGACATCGAGGGCCCGGCGATAGCTCTTGATGGCATCGTCGAGCTTACCCAGACGCGCGTAGGCCAGGCCCAGGTTGGTGAGAGCGTAGGTATCGCGGCCGTCGATTTTGAGCGCGCGCTGGAACTCGATGATCGCCTCCTCGTAGCGGCCCTGCGAGGAAAGGCTGAAGCCCAGGTTGTTGTGAGCCAGAAGGTCGTCCGGGTCGCACTCCAGGGCCCGGGTGAGCACCTCCACCGCTTCCTCTGTGCGGCCCTGGCGCAGCAGGCACAGGCCCAGATTGTTGAGGGCGTAGGTGTCGCGATCATTGAGCGAGAGCGAGAAAAGAAACTCCTTCTCGGCCTCCTCGACATGGTTGAGCGAGAGCAGGGCCCGGCCCAGATTGTTGCGGGCGTAAGTGTCATCGGGATTGAGCTCGAGGGCGCGGCGATAGTTCTCCACCGCCTTCTGCCAATCGCCCATCTGGGCGTGGATGCGACCGAGGTTGTGGTAGGCCACGGCGTCCTCGGGGCTGGTATCGAGCACCCGGTAGAACTGCTGTATAGCCTCCGAGAAACGATCCTGCTTGGCCAGGATGCGGCCCAAATTGTTGCGCGCGTATGCGTCGTCAGGCTCGATCTGAAGAGCGATCTCGAACTCGCGCTGGGCGTCGGCGATGCGCCCGGTGCGGTCGAAAAGCTTGCCAAGATTGTTATGGGCGTAGAGATCGTCAGCGTCGATCTCGATAGCGTTCTTGAACTCGCGCTCAGCGGCATCGAGCTCGTTGCGACGGGCGTAAAGCTGGCCGAGGTTATTGTGGGCGTAAACGTCCTGGGGATTGATGGTGAGGGCGCGACGATACTCGGTGATGGCCTCGTCCAGTCGATTGAGGCGAGAGTACACCAGACCCAGGTTATAGTGAGCCTGCCCATAGTCCGGCTTGATCTCGAGGGCCTTGCGCCAGCAACGAATAGCCTCGTCCCAATTTTCCTGGCGCGCCAGCACCAGCCCCAGGTTATTGTAAGCGTAATGATCTTTGGGATTGTGCTCGAGGGCCGTACGGTACTGCGCGATGGCCTGCTGCAGCTTGCCCTGAGACAGGTAGGCCATCCCCAGAAAGTAACGAGCGGCCGAGTGAGACGGTTGCAGCTCGAGCACCTTGCGCCACTGACGGCACGCCAGACCCATATCGCCCTGGCGCGCGTAGGCCACCCCCAGCTCGTAGTAGCCGTCAGCGTCCTTGGGATGCTTCTTCAGGTGGGCCTTCAACTCTTGAACGGGCTTGTCTGCTTCGGTTTTCATCCCCGACTCCCTCATTTACGGCGCGCACGCGCGCCCGTTTGCCTGACGGCTTTCCCCCGGTTCGTGGCGCTTTCTCTTGAGTCCTCCGCGCCCGCGATGACGATCAGCCCAGCGCTGAGGATTGCTCGGGGAAAAGCGAAGCAGCCAGCCAGTCCAGCGCGCCCGAAACAGCAGCCCAGGCGCCGTGGGCCCGGGCGGTGTAGTCGACAGCCTCGTCCTCTTCGCCGAAGGTGATGGCGTCGGGTAGCCGTCGCGGAATCGGATAAAAGCCCAGGAGATGACCTGCCAGGTAAGGATTGCGGCTCATTCCCCGACGCAGGTGACGCAGGGCTGCTGACGAGCGGCCGCGGCGCCAGAAGCTGAGCAAAGCCCGGTTGAAATCCCACTCGGGGCTGGGCTCCTCACCCCAGGCTCGGGCCAGAGCCTCGCTCTCGCAGCGGCGCCCAAGCTGGATGAGCAGCGGCAGCAACAGGTAACGCAGGCCCAGGTTGTCACCCGGATTGAGCTTGACCAGGTCGAGATACTCCTCGACGGCAACTGCCGACTGACCCTGGTCCCACAGGGCCCGGGCACAGGCAGCCCGCGCTCGCAAGTACGGCCGACTGCTCAGGCGACGCCACAGATCGTCGCCTTCCTCATAGGATTCGCGCATGGCCGCACGCGCGGCCACGATGGCCTGACGGCAGAGCTGCAGCCGCTCCTGGGCTGTTGGAGCGGAGTCGGCCAACAGCAGGTAAGCGTCCGCGCAACGGGGCGACAGAACAAGAGCCCGCAGCGCCTTTTCAGTACGCTCGGTGGGGGAGAGCTCCCAGGCTTCGTAGACCAGGCTCTGAGCTCGCTCGAGATCGGTCTCGGGAGCTTCCCCGGATTCCTGCGAGCGCAGGCGACGCTCCTCTCGAGCGAGCTCTCGCTCGCCAGGGGTGCGGGTGCGCCCCGGCCCTGCGATACAGAGACTTTTCCTGGAGTGTCGCGCGGCGCGTACAGCCTGCCACGACCCGGAGACGGCAGGATGAGGAGACGGTTTCTTGCTGGCCACGATCAGACCACCCCCCAGATTTGTAGTTGAATGTGATTCAACTCGGCCGGGAGAGTTCCTGCTACTTCGCGCTCACATTCGAAAGCAGGGTGGTGAGCCGCTCGATGTCGGCCGGAGAGCCTTCGGCGATGATGATGTTGAGGCGCTCGTCCACGGTGTAGCGGATGTTGGGCAGCACCGAGCGAGCCGACTGGAGCACCTCCGTGGCCGGCTTGTTGCGGATGGGATAGTAATCGCGCGCGATGGGCCCGGCTGGCAGGGCGGGTTGAGGAATGGCCGCCACCGGCCCCACTGTGGCGGCCGGGGGACCAGTCACCGAAGGAGGGTCGCCCGCGCCGACTGCGGGCCGGCCCACAACCGGCTTGACGATCAGGTAGCCGCCCTGAATGCTGAAATCGATGCTCTGACCCTGACGCACCGTCAGCAATGCCTGATCGAGCGGGACGTTGACCAGCGAGCCGGTAAACGAGCCGGTGAGGCTTGGATCGAGTTGCGGCATCAGCCCGGCCTGCATGGCGATGCGCGCGAAAACATCGTCGAGAGGAGCGTCCTGGAAAGTCAGGTTGATCATAGGGATGGAGGCCGTTGCGGGCGCCGAGACCGCCGGGGCGGGGGTGCTGGCGGTAAGGGGACGAACCGGCACGGTGCCCCTGTCTGCAGTGGTGGGCGCGCTGGGCCGAATGGCCGGCACGGTTGCACTGGAGGTTTGGGCCGGTCGGGCCGGCTTGCCCGGGGCCAGGTTCGAGAATCCGGATGGGCGACTGGTGGCGATGTCAGCCGTCGAATAGCTCAGGGTCAACTTGCGACCTCCCTGCTCGGGGCTGGCCTTCAGAAGTCGGGGTCGCGAGATGACGGCCATCTTGACCAGAATCAGGTCGCCACGCTGCTCCAGGGCGACGTTCTGTATCAAACCCTTGTCGATGGCGACCTTCTTGGGGGTTCCAGGCTTGAGTTGGGCGGGACTGACCTCGATGCCCAGCATCGAGCCTGAGATCATTTTCTCTTTGTATGTGATTGGGGCCGATGAGGTGAACACCAGATCGACCCGCTCACTTTTTGCGACAACATTGAGCTGGGTAGCGGCGCCCAACGCCGGCAGACTGATGAGAAGAAAGGCCACGAAGGCACGCAGCAGGTTCAGCAAAAGACCAACTCCAAACCGAGAATTCTGGACCGCTCCTGTCGTCTTGAATTATCGACGGGTGGGGGGCGGGAGGGGAACCGAGTCTTGCAGTTTCTCGATATCGGTGAGATAGAGGTTGCCGTAGTTGTCCGGCCGCATCGTCACTCCGACCTGGTTACCAACCTGGATATCGAACGGAACTCGGAGCCCGTTCGGGATCAGCACCCGGGTGAATTTGTTGCCGTCGTGCAGAATCGAGAACCAGCTGGGCTGAACGTAATTCACGATTCCTTCTGCGTAGACCTCATTGCCGAACAAGATATTGGTGATGTCCTTCAGCACGTCTGCCCGCGCTTGCAGGCTGCCGGCCGCCAGGACGGCCAGCGTGAGCACCAGGACAGCGATTCGGCGCATAGTTCCACCCTCCGAGTGAAGAAAAAAATTCCAGATAAACCCGAACTGGGGTTCCGCGAAGCCGGGGTGGATTCCTGCTTCAGCTCATCGAGACCACGCTCTGGTCGCTGCTGCGACGACGGGGCGCGGCTTTGCGAGGGAGAAAGGTGCAGCGAGCGGCGCTGACCAGCGAGCGCTCCAACTGATCCAGAGTGGCCGCTCCGCGCGAGAGCAAAAGCTCCAACTCACTGGCCAGAGTGCTCTTCTGCAGGGCTGGAGCGTCGGTACTGAAACAGTACTCGATGCCATAGTCGTCCAGAGTCTTAAGTAATCGACCATACTGTTCCACGTTCTCGACAGCCCGGGTAAGCAGGTTGGAGACCACGCAGAGCTCGGCCACGATTCCCCGCTCGGCCAGCATGCGAAGGCCCCGGTCGTCCCCATCCTCCCACAGAGCCCGGGCCGCAGCCAGAGGATGACCGATGCGATGGGGTTTGAGCTCGCGGACGGTGGCCATGAAGGTATCCAAATTGATGCTGCGGGTTTCTCCACAGTGCACGGTGCGACCCACGGCCGCAGTCTCAAAGAACTCAGCCATTCTTCGCAGACTGACCGGATCGCTGAGAGGGTTGGCCGACTCGGGACCGGCGAGATCCACCCCTACCACGGGCAGTCCCTTGGAAGCCCACAGGGCGGTCTTTCTCGCCAAGATCTCGTTCTGCTCGTCGGGCAGGTCGCGTCCAAGGCAGACAATCAACCCTGCCTGAACGCGGCCTTTGTAGGCGGTTTGGAGCTCCTCGACTCCCGAACAGGCTGCCAGCATTACCCGGTCGAGGTCCCAGATACCGCCCCCGTTTCGCTTGAGTGGATTGAGGCGCAGCTCGATGCCGGTCAGGGGTAGCCGCTGGGGCAGCGGTACCAGAGCTTCCCCTTCGGCCGCCACTCGGGTGGAGCCCCCCGTGCGGGCCGCTCCGTTCAAAGCGATCAGCACGCTCTCCCGGAGAGCCTGCGGTCCGCTCTGGATGCGCTCGGCCACCTCGTAAATCTCAAGATACTTCTCCAGCGAGCCGGAATTGTCGCTGCGCCGATGCAGAAGGTCGGCGAACTCGTCGTAAGTCTGCACCGGCAGACGAATCCCGCGGTCAACGGCTGACTCATACAGGCGATGAATCGGTACCGCGCCCCCGAGGTGCACGTGCACTTCGAACACGCCTTCGGCTGGGAATGAGAGGTCGGAGATCGTGGGCATGCCCTCCGCTTCGCCCGGGCCCCAGAGGAACCTTTTCCAACGAACGGCAGGCCCGCGACGGCCGCCCGCGCTGGTCGTGAACGTTCGCTTGTGCCCCCCCGTGGGCTATGCTATAATGCGCCGCAATGTCTGCCGGAGTTCGCCCAGAGCTGGTCCTGGCCTCCGCCTCTCCCCGCCGCAGCGAGCTGCTGGCTCGGGTCGGGTTGCCCTTTGCCGTGCAGGCCTCCGGTTTTGAGGAGGAAGAGGTCGAGCGCCTGTCCGAGCTCGAGGCCGGCCCCTTCGTCGAGAAGTTGGCCCGTTGCAAAGCTCAGGAAGTGGCTCGAAGAAGCTCCGGGCAGGCCCTGGTTCTGGGGGCTGACACGCTGGTCTGGCTGGAGGGTGAGGTGCTTTCCAAGCCGCATGACGAAGAGGAAGCGGTCGCCATTCTCAGCCGCCTGGCCGGACGGGAGCATCGCGTCTACACTGGAGTAGCCCTGGTGAGGGCTGACGAGGTGTTGGCCACGCTGCATGAGATTACCCGGGTGACTTTCCACCCTCTTTCGGCCGGCCAGATTCGGGCCTACGTCGCCAGCGGCGAGCCCATGGATAAGGCCGGCGCTTATGGCGCCCAGGGACTTGGAAGTCTTTTGATCGAGAGAATCGAGGGCGATTACTTCAACGTGGTGGGCCTGCCCGTCAGCCGGGTTTACCGGCTGCTCAAAGAGCACGGTCTCGA
>CAYYHB010000085.1:0-19641 GCA_964471395.1 uncultured Burkholderiales bacterium
GACCGGCTTTGGCTTTGAGACGGCCGAAGCCCCGGCCCAGGAGACCGGCTTTGGCGCTGAGACGGCCGAAGCCCCGGCCCAGGAGACCGGCTTTGGCGCTGAGACGGCCGAAGCCCCGGCCCAGGAGACCGGCTTTGGCTTTGAGAAGGTCGCCCAGCCCTCCGAGGAAGTTAACCTTGCGACGGCTCAGGGCGAGCCCGAGGCGGCCGCTCAGCCAGACGAGACTTCAGCCCAACCCTCCAAGTCTGAACCCCCTTCGGGAGAGCTTAGCCAGACCCCGAGTCTTCAGGCCCCGCAGGACACAGCCGAGCCGGAGCAAGTCCCAACCAGCGACCAGGGCTCATTGGCCGCTCTCGAGCAAGAAGCTGTGGTCGGGCTTGAGAGCGGGGCGCAGACCAGGCAGGACGAACAGGCGGGAGTCGAGCCAGAGCCGTTGGTGCCCACCACCGTGGGCGAGTTGATGAGCGAGGTCGAGCGCCTCGAAGAAGAGGCACAGGCACGCTCTTTGTGGGAAGGCACGCCCCGCTCCATCGCCGCTCTCGAGCTTTGTCGCAACTGGCTCCACGAGAATCCGGAAGCTGGCGACGTGCGCGACCTTTATTTCCAGAACAGCCTGGCCGTATCCGACCGGCTGGCCCTGGGTGCTCTCTACGAAGCCGTGTGGCTCCTGGAGAACTGCCTCGAGGTTCAGTTCGACGAGGGCATCAGCAAGCGCCTTGGTCAGCTCTACGGGGCGATGGCTGACCTGATGCTGCGTCAGGAGCGCTACGACGAGGCGATGCCCTATTGTCTGCGCCGACTCGAGCTCCACCCCGAGGACGTCGAAGCCCGCGAGGTGGTCGAGAAGGGGCTGGCGATATGGGAACCACTGGCCGCCGATCTTGGCCAGGAAGTGGAATACCGGCGAGCTCGGGCCCGCCTGCGCCTGCTGACTCGGGCTGGAGCCTCCAGCGAGAGCCTGAGGGCCGTGCCGACCTCGGGCGAGAGCGCCTCCGTGAAGCCGGTCCCCGATTCGCTAGTGGAGGACGCCCCCGTTGAGGTCGCGAAGCAGATCCCGGAGCCCGAGGCGACCCCGGAGCCCGAGGCGACCCCGGAGCCCGAGGCGACCCCGGAGCTCGAGGCGACCCCGGAGCTCGAGGCGACCCCAGAGCTCGAGGCGACCACGGAGCCAGAAGTGGCTATCGAGTCGGAGGTGCCTTCGGCCGCAGACCCCGTGGAACAGAACCAGGAACCGTCCGCCCTGGCGGCTCCTGTCGAAACCGTCGAGATAATTCCTCCCTCGCAAGAAGAGGCCGCCCCCGCAGCCGAGCGCAGCCTGCAAAGCCTGGAGGCTTCCCTGGAGGCGGTTCTGTCGCAACCCGAGCCCGTGGCCACGCCTGAGCCTGATCCGCTGGCCTCGGCCCGTGAGCGACTGCTGGCCGACAGCCACGATACTCATGCATTGAAAGAGGTCAACTCGCGGCTCGAGGGAGCCGAGCGCGTGGCCTTCTACCGGGATCTGACCAGTCAAAAAAGTGATGACGCTCAGCTTCTCATCCACCTGGCCCGGGCTCTGATCGCCGGCGGCCAGCCCCAGGTGGCCGTGGTGCAGTTCCAGAAATCCCTCAAGCTCAAGCCCAACCCCGATGTCACGCGGGAGCTGGCCGCCACCTATCAGGGCATGGGCAAAGCGGCCCTGGCGACCAAGCTACTCGCCAGCCTCGAGTCAGCCTGACGCGGGCGGCTCTTCGTCCAGGGGGCGAATACCTCCCTTGTTGATCTCGGCGCGGGTCATCCCTATACCGGTCAACACATCCATTGCCGTGCTGTACATAAACCCGTGATCGGTTCCGATGCGCTCCAGCGCATATTCGTGGCCCTTCTGCTTGCAATGCCAGTAGAGATACTGCAGCATCCAGAGCGCGTGGGCGAAGCGGGCTAAATTGGCCGGCTCGAATTTACGCAGGTGCATGGGCTGGGCCGAGAAGCACTGAATCAGGAAACTCTGATGGTTCTTCAGGATATCCATGGGAGAGCCGCCCCGGAAGCCCTGCACCACATCTGCCACGGTGCGCAGCGACATATTGAGCGGCTCGGAGAGGCCCCCTCCGCTGCGCCCCCTCAGCGCTTCTCCAAAGTGAGCCGAGGCAGCCATGTGGTCTTGCTTCCAGACCGCCTGAATGGCCGCGTACATGGGCTTGTCGATGCTGACGGGGGCAGCTTTCTCAGCCCGAACCGGCGTCTGAGGCTCGGGGGGCTTGGACGGAGACTTCTTTTTGAAGGCAGAGAGTAATTTGTCGAACACGATACCCCCAGACGCCAGTGGGTTCCCTTTCCCAGCGGCGATCCCTTTCAGATTGCTTTCAAGAAGGCGGGTTATCCTGTCTCCATGAAGAGCCGCATACTTGCTTTCTGCATCATCCTGACGCTCAGCCTTTTGCCCGCGGTCGGCGAGCGCACCGGCTGGCTGACGGTTTACAACAACTCCCAGTTTCAAGTGGATGTGACCATCGGCAGCCATTGCACCACACGCATCGAGCCCAACTCGAACCACACGTTTGAGCTTCCGATGGGGGACTACGAGCTCTCCTGCATCTCTCGAGAAGGCCAACGGGCCTACACCAGCCTGTATTTGAGCGATTCCCGGCCCTACACCCAGTGGACGATCACCGACTGGGAGCTGGGACGCTGAACGACCGCTTCTTCGAGCTGAACTGGAGCCTCTACGAGAAGATCCTGGCCGGCAACTATCTCTTCCACCGTGAGGGTTTCGCGCTTCTGCGCCAACAACTTCGTAAGCTGGATGCTCCATTGCGTCTGCTTGACCTTGGTTGCGGGGACGCTCGCCTCATCGCGCCCCTGCTCGATGGCCTCGAGGTGGAGCTCTATGAAGGCGTGGACAGCTCCGAGCCGGCCCTGGAACGGGCGCGAGGCAACCTGGTCGGGCTGCCTGCCCGCCTTACCGAAGCAGATCTCCTGGCCCGCGTGGGCCAGGAAGGCGCGACCTTCACGCTGGGGATGGCCTCGTACTCGGCCCATCACCTCAGGCCCGAGCAGCGGCCGGGCTTCTATAGCCGCCTGAAGGCTCTGGCCCCGCGCTGGTTCTTCTTCGACGTGCTGCGACCCGATGAGGATTCTCGGGAGACCTTCAACACCCGCCTGCTCGAGCGAGCCCGACACGATTGGGCCAGCTTGACCAGAGAGGAGTACGCGCTGGTATCCGACCACATCCAGTCCAGCGACTACCCCCTCTCACAGGCCGAGTTGCTCGAGTTGACCAACCCTCAGGGCTTTCGGCTGGACATCCTCTGGAGCGACCCGGTGGCCACAGGCAAACTGTTTCGGCTGCAAGGATGAGCCGCCGTCTTGAATACCAGGCTCGCGTGGTGAGCGACCTGAATGCGGGCGCCGAGGGTTGGCCGGAATTCCACGCTGCTATACTAACTCCACCAACTCAGTCCTCGTCTGGCGCAGCCTCTAACAACATATCTGCTCACGCCCATCAAGACCGCCCGACTGCCTGACTGACCCGGAGAGGATTCTTCAATCTAGCTGGAGAATCATTCAACATGCGCATGCGAACCGATGAGATCCGTTTGTTGTCAGCCAGTGAGTTCATCCAGGCGGTGGGATGGACGGAGGAGCAGCTCAAGGACTCGCTCCAACGTGGGCAGGTGCGCTTTCTGATGGGGGCCGATGGCATTCAGCGTATCCCCGAGACCGAGGTCAAGCGGCTCAAGGGCGAGTTGCCCGTGCCGCTCAACAAGAGCCTGGACATGCGGCTGACCGTAGTACCCATGGAGGTGCACCTGGAGTCCATCGCACTGCTGCGCCTCGAGCGCAAGGAGCGTCGCCAGGCCCAGAAGCGCAATCGCCATTTGGAGCAGCAGCTGATCACCGCTCAGGTGCAGCTCACCGGCGCGCAAAAAAGCCTTTCAGAGAACGCCGAGTCGCTGAAGGACCGACACCAGTTGCAGGAAGAGAAGGGCGAGCTGAACGAGCGCCTGCGTCAGTTGGAAGCCCGTCTGGCATGGCTGGAGCGGAAGGTTCCCGGCTGGGTCCGGCGGCTGTTCGGGGCCTGACTCCGCCCGCAAGGCCTCCGCCAGGACCCGGCAACCCCGAGACTCTACCCCTGTTTCGGCCGGCCGATGGTTTGATCGGGGCCGGTCCTCAGCCTCTGAGCCTCAGCGCCACCGATGGCAACGAATTGACCGCCTCCCGTTTCTTGATTTTGACCGGAACGGGCCGTTCCCTGGAGCTGGCCAGCCAGAAGCTCGAAGCCGGCGAGGTGGTGCGCTTCACCGTGCATTAGCGGCTGCCGGACGGACCGGCAGGGCTAAACCTGACCATCAACGGCCGCTTCCCCGATGCCCCGGCCAGCCGAGCCTATGCCTTCATCTCCCAGTCAGCCGCCCCGGCCACCCGGTCCACGGATTCTCAGGGTCGCGAGGTGCTGGTGGTTCCAGGCCGTTAGCGGCTCAACTTCTCATACCCGGGTAGCCTGCCTGTTTGTTGCTCAAGCGCGCTCAGCGCGTCCCAGGAGTGCCGGTGCACTTAATGCGAGTGGGTGCCTTCCAGCCGTAGCTCAGCTCAAGCCAGTCCAGTGCGGCGTCGTCTCGGTGCAGCACCTGCCCCTGGCCATCGTAAACCACCACAGTGGGCGTGGAACGCACCAAGAACTGGCGCGCGGCGGGCTGATCCCAGTCCACCACGTTGACCTCAACCAGGCTCAGCTCGGGGTGCTCGCGCACCAACTGCTCCAGCGACGGGATTACCTTCCAACAAGCCGGGCACCAGTCGATGTAGAAGATAACCACATTCATCTTGCCCGGGCTCAGAGCCGAAGCCAGGTCGATTTCGGCTCCGGGGGAGGCCCGGTTCGGCTCAACCGGCAGGCCGACGTAACCTGGCCGGTGACCGGTGGTCAGCTCCACGCCTCCGTTCCTGGACGCGAGCTGCAGGCCCAGCAGGCGGGCCACGTCGGCCAGGTTGACCAGGGTTCGGCCCTGGCTGTCCGTCTCGGCCCGGACGTTCTGGCCCTCAAGATACACCCGGCCAGGGCTCAGCAGCTGCTTGACGGCACAGTCTTGCTCCGCAACGCGGGTGAGGCACCAGCCCCCGTAGGCGCGATGGCCACTCAGGCCCAGCGCCAGCATCAGGGGGCGTAGCTCCACCTTCATCCCGTCCCGCTCCCCGTGCACGCGACCCGGAAAGGGCTGAGAGTCCACCGTGAGACTCTGACCCGGGGCCGGCAGGGTCAAGAGCAACAGAGCCAGCAGCAAGCGCATCGGAGAGATGTTCCGGCCCACAATTGTGGTTCCTTCCGAGAAAATTCAGGGCCTTTGTCTAGTCTGGTGGGGATGGAAGCCCTGCGCAGCGTCTCTCAGCTCCCGGCCAATGGAGGCCCTCGTCTGTCCCGGCCCCCGGCCCTGGACCGGGTGGAGTTGCGCGGCGAGACCGAGCAGCCGCCGGCCCTGGCGGCCGCCCTGAAGCGGTCTGGCAAGCCCTACTACGATGCTCGCGCCGACCAGGAAGCCCAGCGCCGCTACTACGGCAACTTCAACAGCCAGGGCTCGCCGCAGGATCTGTACCGTCGTCTCAGCCAGCTGGTCACCGAGACCCACACCACCCATCGCGGCTACGAACCGGCCGAATACCTCTACAACTGGGTGGACCTGCGCCCCAACCTGCGCCTTAACTGCATTTACGACCCCAATCCCGTGGCCGTGGACGCGCCCGTGCGCGGCCTGCCCGAGGACTTCAGAGTCAAGGTGCCGGTGGGCGAGATTCAGGTCAAAAAGCGCGGCAAGCTGCGCAAGGTCACTCGCTATGAGAACCGCTCGCTGGAGCAGCAGGCCGCCCAGTGGGTGCAGGCCCTCAAGCAAGGGCCCACCAATGCCGTGGAGTTGGCCCGGCGCATCGCCGAGATCGAGATCCGCAGCACCTTCAACTGCGAGCACGTCATTCCCCGCATCTGGTTCGACGACCGGGCCCCCATGCGGGGCGACTTGCATCACCTCTTCACGGCCAACCAGGATACCAACAGCCAGCGATCCAGCCGTCGACTGGTGGACTTTCCCGAATATGACGGCGCCGACGGCAAGGGCTACGCGCCTTACCACGACAACCGCTACGAGCCAGCCGCCGGCAAAGGGGCGGTGGCCCGGGCCACGCTCTACTTCCTGCTGCGCTATCCCTGTAAGGTGGGCGACGACCCGCGCGAGATCCAACCCGAAGACCTGAAGAGCTTGCTCGAGTGGCACCGCAGCGACCCCCCCGGGCTCTATGAGCGCCACCGCAACGCAGCCATCGCCGAGTTGCAGGGGAACCGCAACCCCTTCATCGACCACCCCGAGTGGGCCGACCGGATCGACTTTACCCGAGGCATCGGCCCCAGCGTTCCCGAGCGCCACCTGCGGGCCAAGCGCCAGGCTCAGAAGTCCAACCAATCCCAGCAGCAGCAACGTCCTTACCATCAGGGATCGCGGCGCAACCGCAAGAACCGCGGCTGGCAGCAACAAAGCCACAAGTTCCGCCGACGCTGAAGGTCTCGCTCGGTCTGGCAGCCAACTGGCCTACGATGCGCCTCACCCTCCTGGCCCTGCTCCTGCTGCTGGCCTGCTCGCAGCCCCCCGTCGTCGCCCCCTCCTCCACCCCCTCGGTCAGCCCGAGCGCAACCCCGAGCGCGGGCCTCACCTTCGTCGAGCCCTCGCCCCCGCCCGAGAACGAGTCGCTCTCGGATTATGCCCGCCGCATTCAGGGACGTCACAGTTACGGGGTCTACATGGCCGGCAAGAAGGCCGGCTGGGCCCTGATGAGCTTCCAGCTCGAGTCGCGTCAGGGTCGCCAGGTGCTGGTCTACCGCGAGAACTTCACCATGAGGATCACCTTCATGGGCCAGAAGTCGAGCCTCGACTCCCGGGCCGAGACCGTTTACGGTTTGAACGGAAAGGGAGAGATCCTTTCGGCCCAGGAGACCGAGGAGGAAGACAAAACCGTGACGGAGACCCGCGTCAAACCAACCGGCTCGGAGTTCGAGGTCACCATCACCAGCCAGGGACGGGTCACCCGGCGCAAGGTGAAGGTCGAGCACGACAACCTCGAGCACGCTCGTCAGTTCGAGCGCTGGCTGCGCACCGCCAGGAAGGGGGACAAGTTCCAGCAGTACAGCGCCAGTTGGGACGAAGATCCCGTGGAGCAGGCCGACGAGGTCACCTTCGAAGGCCGTGAGGCCATCATCTGGGGCGGGGTGCGTACGGCCATGTACCGGGCCACCATCATGCACGAAGGGGGCAAGATGGACGCCTTGCTGCAGAGCGATGGCACCCCCTGGAAGGCCACCGTGGGCGGCATGATCGAGTTGCGCGCCGAGGAGGAGGCGCTGGCCAGGCGGATGGACGTCCCCGTGGACATGTTGGAGATCACCGCTCTGCGCCTCGACCGTCCTCTCGGGAAAACCCACCTCGAGGCGCTCGAGCTCGAAGTGGAGGGCGCCGACGGTTTCAAACTGCCCGCCTCGCATCGCCAGAAGGCTTCGGTGCGCGAGGGCAAGACGTTGTGGACGCTCAAGCGCGACTTTCGGGTCAAGCAGAAGCAGCCTCTTGCTGCCGCTGAGAAGCGCGAGAACCTGAAGGCCACCACCGAGTTGGAGCAGGACGAGGTGATCAAGAAACTGGCCCGCAAAATCGCGGGCAAGGGCACTCCGGTCGAGCAGGCCAACCGCTTGCAGGACTGGGTTTACAGGAACCTGGAGAAATCATACTCGCGCAACGCCCGCACCGCCCGCGACGTGCTGGCCAACAAGGCCGGTGACTGTACCGAGCACGCTCGGCTGTTCGTGGCCCTGGCCCGCTCGCTGGGAATCCCCGCCCGCGAGGTGGGCGGTCTGGTGGCGCCTCCGGACGAGCCCATGTTTGCCTGGCACGCCTGGGCCGAGATCCACGACGGCCACCAGTGGGTCACGGTCGATCCGATGTGGAACGAGGTCTATGTTGACGCTACCCATCTGAAGATGTCCGAGGGGAACAAGGACTTCAGCTGGATCAACGTGGCCGGCTCGCTCAAGCTCAAGGTCCTCGACTGAGAGTGCTGGCCCGCTATGAGAACGTCCTGTGCGACTCCTTGCAGGCGATCGACGATCTGACCGACCCGACGACAGGTTTCTTGCCCCCGAGGTCGCCCCTGGTGACTCTTCCTCCTCCCTACGGTGAGCTCTCGGAGGCTTGTGAAGCCCTGCCGGAGCGCTACCACGGTCCCCAGCTCGATTGTCGGCCCTGGCTCCAGGAGAGGTTCGGCCAGATTCGACCTGAGTGGCTTGCCGCCCTCAAGGACGCCGACCGCCACCTGCGCGAGAACCTGATGACCCGCGTCAGCTTGCTGTGCCACGCCTATCGGTGGCAAAGGATGCCCACCCCCCCGGAATGCTACCGCCTTGAGTCCATCGTGCTGCCGGCCGGTCTGGAGGCGCTCTGGACCCGACTCGCTGAGTTGCTCGGGATTCCCCGGGTGGGAATCTTCTACACCATGGTAAGCAACAACTGGAGGTTGGCCGGCCTGGAGCCGGGCTCCCCCTACCAGGTGGACGCTCTTCACGACGGTGGCCTGGACCTGGTCCACTCCTGGTTGCTCCCACCCATCCACGAGGAGCTACGCACCTTCGTGACCACGGCCTTGCTGATGGAATCCCGAGGGGTCAAAGTGCTGACCCGGGTGAAGAACGTGCACGAGTGCATTCTGGGCGACAATGCTCAGGAAGCGACCTACCACCTGACGGTGCTGGCAGCGGTGATTCTCGGGCTGAATGCGAGCTTCAATCGGGCGATCAAAAAGAGCCGCATTCGACCCGATCACTTTCTGCGTTACGTCCAGCCAACGATGATCTGGCTGCTCGACCACGGGGATGGACCGCTGGAAGGAGCCAGCGGACCTCAGGCATGTACGCTGCAGCTACTGGACAGTTTTCTGGGAATACCCCGAGACACCAAGCTGGGAAGCATGATCTTGCGAGCCCGCGCTTTCATGCTGCCAGCCCACCGTCACTTGCTCGAACGAATGGACCGGGCCGGCGAGGCTCTGAGGGCCTACGTGCTCGAAGCCCAGGCGCCCCGCCTTTTGGAGGCCTACAACCGCTGCCTCAGTCTGATGCAGGCCTGGAGAACCAGTCATCAAAAGCGAGGCGCGCTCTACATCGAGGGTGATTCCGAGCAACCGGTCGAGCACTACGTCTCGACGGGGCTCGTGGTGCAAGACGACGCAAAGCGCTCGCAGGTCTTCAGCCGGAGCATGGAGGAGCACATCGAGTCCACCCGGCGACAGGTGTTGGAAAATCCGTGGGCGGGCCGCGAGCGTAGCCTCGAGTACCTGTTCCGCTTCCTCACCCCGCAGCAGCGAGAGCTCTTGCGCCGGCATACCGAAGTGGCGCGGTTTAAAGCGGGAGAGAGCATCATCTCCGAAGGCGACCTGTTTCCCGGACTTTTCGCCCTCACCTCGGGCACCGCCACGGTGCTCAAGAACGAGAACGCGGTGGATAGCATCGCCCCCCACGAGGTCTTTGGGGAGATGTCGCTGATCGAGAACCTGCCGGCTTCGGCCAGCATCGTGGCCGACGTGGAGCTGGAGGTCGAGCAGGTCTCGCTGGAGACCGTGTACGACCTGATCGGCGACAATCGCGAAGCCGAGGGCGAGTTCTACCTGGCTCTCGCGCAGCTACTCTCCCACCGCTTGAGAAACCGCAGCAAGCTCGGGCCTACTGCACCTGCAGGTTAAAGCGCACGATCTCGATGGAGTGAACCGGCTCGCCGTTGCGGGTGCCCGGTTCCCAGGTCGATTCCTGCAGGGCCCGGATGGCCATCTCGTCCACCTCACGATTGCCTGAAGACTCGAGCAGGCGCACCTTCACGCTGCCATCGGCCGAGATCTCAACTCGGGCCCGCACGCTGGTTTTCACCAGCTCACGTCGCACCTCGGCGGGCAGGTCGGGGAAGGGTGCCTGCTTGACCATGCGACCCTTCATGCTGCCCGAGCGCGCCATCGAGGTAGGAGCAGGCGGTTGCGGAGGCGGCGGCGCCGGAGGGGGCGGAGGCGGGGCCGCCGGGGGCGGAGGCGGGGCCGGCGGGAGAGCCACCGGCTCTGGCCGGGCCACCGGTGCAGGGGGGGCCGGCGGGGCGGTCGGATCCCCGGCGGGGTCACCGGCCGGCTCGGGAACGGGGGTGCCCGCCGCCACGGGCTCGGGCGGGGGAGGTGGAGCGACGGGCTGTTCGGGGCGCGTAGCCGGCCCGCTGGTGAGAACCCGCGGGCGGGGGGTCGGACGACTGGCCACCTGTCGACCCTGGGCCGGGCGGGGCCGGCTGGCCGCCGGAGGTGACGGTTGAGGCCGAGCTGGGCGGGGGCGGGCGGTGGGCACCGCCTGCGGGGTCACCTTCGGCGTGACCCGGGCCACCGGCCTGGGTCGGGGGGCCGGCTTCGGAGTGACCCGGGCGACCGGCCTGGGTGTGGGCCTGGGCCTGGGAGTGACCCGAGCTATCGGTTTGGGTTTCGGCGTGACCGTGGGCCTGGGTTTGGGGGTATCCTTGGGCCGCGGCTTGACCAGGCGTACCTCCACTCGAGGCCGGACAGGGGGGCGCTGGCGCGGGGGTTTGGCCTGCAGCCAGGCCGAGAAGAGCGGCACGATGACCAGCAGGTTCAAGACCACCGAAAACAGCAACCAGCGCCAGCTCAAGGACTCGTCCCGTGTGAATCGGTGGCGATGGCGAAGCGGACGATCCCCAGACCGCGCAGAGTATCCATCACCTCCACCACCTGCTTGTGCATCACCTGCATGTCGGCGTTTAGGATCACGCCATGCTCTTGCAGACCACGCATGCCTTCGGGATGCGTCCGGGCCTTCTGCTGAACGGCCTGGGCCAGACCGCCGGGGGCAACACGATCCTTGTTCAGGTAGATCTCGCCTGCCCGGGTCACGGTGACTGTGACCTCGGGCACCTCCTTGCCCGCTTCACCCGTGTTGGCGCCGGGCAAGTCGACGGGAATGGCCTGTTGGTGAACCAACGCGGCCGTGGAGAGAATGTAGAACACCAGCAGTAAGAACATCACGTCGATCATGGGAATGATCTCGAGGCGGCTGGGCCGTTTGCGCCGTCGTTCTCCGAACAGCTTCACTTGTCGTCTCGCAGTAGCATGACTTCGGCCGCCACCAACTCGGACTCGTCCAGCAAGGAGTCGATCCAGCTCCGGAAAGAGTTGTAGAAGAGCACCGCGATCACCGCGATCAGAATACCGAAGGCGGTGGCCACCAGGGCCTCGCCGATGCCGGCGGTAACGTGGCTGGTGTCGGCTTGCGGGTCGTGGGCCAGACGCTGGGCCACCACCCGGAAGACGCCCATCATGCCCGTGATCGTGCCCAGCAGGCCCACCAGGGGGGCGGCGGTGATGGCCGTCTCCAGCACCGAGAGATGGCGCTCGAGGGGGGGGACCGCCCGGCGCGCAGCCGTGGCCATGGTAGCCTCCAGCACGGGAGTGGGCTTGTCCCACGAGTCCACCGCCGCGCGGGCCACGGCCGCCACCGGCCCTTTCAGGCCGCGCAGCCACTCCTGGGCCTCTTTGAGCTGACCTGAGCGGATCAGCTGGCCCAGACGGTTGCGAAAGGCGTCCCCGCCCCGCTCGGTTGAGAGCAGAGTGAACAGACGCTCTAAGATGACTGCCAGGGTGATGATGGAGCCGACCAGGAGCGGGATCATGACCACCCCGCCCATCTTGAGTGTTTCGATCATTGTGCTAGCTACCATTCATAGGTTGCGTTCAGCAGCACACGGCGGCCCTGAACGAAGCGGGTACCCGAGAACTCGCTGAAAAAGTTCAACAAGGTTCGGTCGTCGAACACGTTAAGCACGTCCAGGCTGAGTCCTGGTCCGCTGAGCGGCTTCCCCTGCTCGTCGCGGGGCCGGTAGCCCAAGCGCAGATTGGCAATGAATCGGGGAATGCGCTCGCCGGAATAGCCGAACGGGTTGACCCCGATGGCGTTGTAGAGAGGCAGGAGCTCCTGCGGGTAGCCCGAGCCGAAATAGCCATCGGCGCCTGCGAACCAGCCTTCCGGCCAGATGTAGCTCACTCCGCCGGTCAACTGAACGCGCTGGTCGTGGTCGTTGTACTCGTGGAGGTGACCCTCCTGAGGGCTCGGGGCCAGTGGTCGCGAGCTGCCAATGGTGGCCGTGCCGAAGCCGTTCCAGCCCGTCGGATTGGAGCTGCTCAGGCTGAGCTCGATTCCCTGGTAGAGAGCCTGGGGAAAGTTGATGGGAGCGAAGACCGGCAGGTTGGAGTTAGGAATCAGCAGGGCGATGTCCACCTGGTCGGTGATGTCCTTGCGCACCAGAGCGACCTTGCCCACCAGGTTGGCAGCGAGCTGGTTCTCGTAACTGAGCTCGTAGGTCGAGATGCGTTGAGGCAGTACGCCGCTGCCCCCGGCCACGTTCAATTCCAGGGGCGGCGGCTGAAAGAGCCGATTGTAGGAGGCCCGAAAGACCAGGGTATCGGTCGGACCATAGGCCAGATTGACCGATGGACTGACCTGGCCAGTGTTGACCGTGACGCCGTCGTTGAAGCGGTCGGCGCGCAGGCCGTAGTTGAGGGTGAGCTCGTCGGAGACGGGCACGGTGTGGCTGAAGTAGACGCCCCCCGAGAAGCCGTCGCGGATCACATTGGCGGTGAACCGTCCCGGAGGCGGCAAGGAGGGATCGCTCTGGGGCAGCCCGCCTCCCCCGCCGGCATCGATCACGTCCACGAACTGGTTGCTGTGGATGAAGTTGGCGGTGGCCCCCACTTTGATCTTCCCCTCGCCCACCTTGTGGGTGTACTCCAGGCTGGGCTGGAGCTGACGGAGCTTGAGATCGCTGACCGGCAGATAGGGGCTGCCTGGATTGCCGGGGCGGGAGGTGGCGCCGTCCTCGGCCAGTTCCTCATCAACAGCCGGGCTAATGGGGAACCATGGCGTGAAAACTCCGTTGTTATTCACGCTTTGCGAGGAGCTCAGGTAGCTCAAGCCCAGTTGGAGGCCGCCGTCCTCGCTGATCTGGCGTTGCCAGGAGAGGACAGCCAGGGTGTTGCGGTCGTTCTGGCTCTGGCGCACCCCGGCGGCGAAGTTCTGAGGAGTCTGGGGAACGCCCAACTCGGCGTTCTGGTAGGCCACTGTGAATCCGACGTCGTCCTGCTCGGTCTTGCCGTGCAAGCGCACCACAAGGTTGGTGTCGGTTGCCGTATTGTTCAGGGTCTGCTCGGTGGGGTGGGGAGCCTCCAGGCGCAGGTCGGTGCGACCGAGCCTGGCCCCCACGAAGTAGTCGAATGTGTTGTCGTCGTTGGCCCCGCCGGCGCGGATGAGGCCTTCCACCTGGCCCACGTTGCCCCCCCGGGTGGTCACCTCGACGAACGGCTCGGGGCGGCTGAGCGTGACCATGCTGAGCACCGCACCTGTCTGGCCGCCCACCGAGGCGTCGAACCCACCGGTCTGGATATCCAGACTCTGCAGAAATCGTGGGTCGATGAGCTGGGAGGTGGAGCTGGCCAGGGTGACCGGCACGTCGATGCCGTCGATCGAGAGCGATACCGACTTGTGCTCGCCGCGAACGTGGATCTGGCCCAACGAGTTCGTCTGCACCCCCGGCATCGTGCCCACCACCTCCTGCAGTGAGGCACTGTTGGCCAGTTGCTCGATCTGACGCGCATCGCGCCTGGTGGTGGGGGCGGTGCTACCCCGGTTGACCAGGAGGCGGCTCTGCGTCACGTCAATCACCGTCTCCTCGCCTTTGACCAGAAGCAGAGCCTGAAACTTGACTGTCGCGTCCGGAGTCACTCGCACGTCGGCCTCGGAGACCTCATAGTCGGCGTGGAGCAGCTCCAGGGTGTAGTCCCCTGTCAGCAAGCGCTCGAAGCGGGCCTTCCCCTGAGCGTCAGTGACCGACTCGGCAGTCACGCTGGTGGCGCTCGCCTGGCGCACTTTGACGGTCACGCCGGCTACCGGCTGGTCCGTGGTCGCCGAAACCACCTCCACTTCGAGGGTTCCCAGAACTTCTACGGCAATCGCCAGCGTGGAGAGGACCAGCAGCAGCCCTCCCACCAGTGTTAAACGCATGGTGAGCAGTGTCTCTCCTGTTTGACATGATAATGAGAAACGATACTCTTTTATCGTTAGCCATGTCAAGACCACTAGAATTTCTGTCCGGGGGACAGGGGATTATCGACGGATCGGTGCGGGTGACGAACAACGCGGGCGCGGGCCGGCCTCCCGGGCGAACCTCTGTGGCGAGGCCTGCAGCACATGGGACCTCGCCCAACCCTGCTTGAGCTCCCGGACCTCAAGTGGTAAAGTGAGAAAACCTCAGCGCCCGGCTTCGGGGCCCAGGAACGAAGCGCACGAAGAATGACCCGTGAAAGGAGTGCCGGCTCCTGCAGGCTGCCATGAAGCAGTGGGAGCCGCTCCACCGCGCCAGCATCCGTCACCGCGTGGCCGTCGAGGCGGCCCGCCTGCTCTATCACCGCGAGATCAAGGAATACTACCAGGCCAAGCGCTTGGCCGCGCGGCGCCAGGGCACCCATCACCTGCCCAGCAACCGCGAGGTGCACGAGCAGCTGCTGCTCATCGCCCGCCAGACCGAGGGCGAGAGCCATGCCCACCGGCTCGACCGCATGCGCTTGCAGGCCGTCAGCCTGATGGAGCTGCTCGAGCCCTTTCAGCCCCGGCTCATCGGATCGGTGCTGACGGGCCACATCCGCCAGGGCTCGGACATCGACCTCCACCTTCACACCAGCGACCTGGAGGGAGTGCTGGCGACTCTGAGCGAGGGGGGGCATTCCCCCGAGGTGCAGGTGGTGACCACCCGCAAGTACGGCGAGCCCCGCGACTTCACCCATGTGCGCCTGAGCAAGTCGGGCGAGTTCGAGGTGGAGATGACCGTCTACGAGAGTGAATGGCTGCACGTCACCCCTCGTTGCGGCATCACCGGGCGGGCCATGCAGCGGGCCAGCCTGAGCGAGCTGCGCCAGCTGCTGCTGCGACTTCCCGAGCAGGTCGGCGAATTGGGCTGGCTCGAGGACCCGGAGGGGATCCACGAGCGTCTGCCCGAGCTGTTGGCATGTCGCGGAGTGGTCCAGAACCATTACCACCATCTCGACGTTTACGAGCACACTCTGGAGGTCTGGCGCGGTTTACAGTCCATGGTGCGCTCAGACTTCACGCGCTTCCCGCGCTTCGCCGAACGGCTGCAGGCTCATGTGGGCGACCCGGGCCTGCTCTTGCTCACCGCCCTGTGCCACGATCTGGCCAAGCCCGAAACCCAGTTCTTCGCCCGTGACGGACGCATCCGCTTTCCCGAGCACGACCGGCTGGGGGCGCTGAAGGCCCGGGCCATCGCCTCCCGGCTGGGGCTGAGCCCCGGCCAATCAGCCGATCTGGAGGCCCTGGTGGCCTGCCACCTCGAGGCCGTTCTGGCCGTCTCGCAAGACGCCCCGCCCTCGCGCCTGCACCGGATGATCCGACGGGTCGGCCGGCGCCTGCCCGAGCTGGCCCTGCACTCGCTGGCTGACGTGGAAGCCTCGCGCGGCCCGGCCCAGTCGGCGGCCCGGCTGGACGAGCACTTCCAGTTCGTGGAGTTCTTGCTGGAGCAGTACTTCGAGGGAGGCTTCCTGTGCAACGCCTGCCTGCCCGTCAGCCGCCAGGACCTGACCGACGAATTCGGCCCCCTGGCTCTGAAAGAGCAGGACCGCCTGCTCGACGAGTTGCGCGATGCCTTCCTGGACGGCGAGGTGGAGAGCCAGGAAGAGGCCCTGGCCCTGGCTGCCGAGCTGCTGGCCTGAGCGCAGGGCCCGCCCATTCCGGGCGGGTCCATGGACTGGCCTGAATAGGGCCCCTCTATTCGGGCGGGCGAGGCTCAGTCATGCTTGGGCAGCAGGTCATGCACGACTGTAAGCGCAGCGCGGTTGAACGAAAGGTTGGCTCGGCCGCGGTGCAGCCAGACCACCAGCTCGCGACGGGTCAGCTCCACCGCCCCCAGCTCCAGGGCCCTCACCCTGAGCTCGGGAGTGAGATCGTAGTGGGGCCTGGGCTTGCCGAGCGGGTCGTGCAGGCGCCAGCGAGGCAGGCCCAGGCAGGCCGCCATCCGGTGTAGCTCCTCCAGACCGTCAGGCGAGAAGTCGTCACATACCAGATGGCACCAGATCTCTCGCCCGCCCGGGCCGAGTCGGCGAAAAAGCGCATCCACACCCACCATACTCCGCATTTCGACGCGCAGCCGCTCAAGGCTTCCGGCTCATCTGCTCGCGGGCCCAGCTCAGGTTGTTGCGGGCGATCTCGAAGTCGGGTTTCAGCTTCAAGGCTTCCTGGGCCGCAAAGGCAGCTTCATCCCATCTGCTCTGCTCGAGGCAGGCAGCTGCCAGATTATTCCAGGCGAATGGGTTGACTGGCTCCCTCTCGATAGCCGCGCGAGCCGCCTGCTCAGCCTCGGGGAAGCGACCGGCCCGCCAGAGAGCGAGTGAGAGCTCGATCTGGGCGGTGGTCGAGCCCCGGGCGGCCTCCTCTTGCCAGTGAGCAACCTCGCGCTCGCTGGTCTCCAGGACCGAGCGCAAAAGCTGCTCGGCCGCCTCGTAGCCAGAACGCAGCCGGGTGGCTTTCTGCAGGGAGGCAATGGCCAGATGGTAGCGCTTCTCCTGAAACTGCCAGCGCCCCTGGAAGTAGTAGGCCTCCGCGCTGGAGGGCGAGAGCTCGAGGGCCCGTGCAAAGAACTCCCTGGCCTGGGAGGGGTGACGCAATGCGCCGTGCACCACGCCCAGGTTGATCATCAGGACCGGGTAGTGGGGCGTGAGCTCGCGGGCGCGCTCAAACGATTGCAGGGCCTCGTTCAGCTGGCCGGCGCGCATCTGGGTGAGGCCGAAGTTCATCCAGCCCCGCCCGCTCTTCGGGCTCTTTCGCACCACGTCGGCCCACAGGCTGCTCTCAGTATGCCAAACTTCGTTGCGCTGCACGGTAACAAGACAGAGGGCCAGCAGACTCACCAGTACCGGCAGGGGGCTCAAGGCCCACGGGGCAACTCGCTGCAAACCGCGCACGAAGGCCAATACCAACCCGATGTAGGCCAGAAACATTCGATGGTCGTTGGTCACCTCGGCCAGCGGCATCACGGACGTGGGCAAGAGCGCCAGGATGAACCAGGTCAGACCGAAGGCGACCACCCGGTCTTTCTTCCAGGTCAGCGCGATCATGCCCAACAGGCAGACCAGAAAGACAAGGCCGACCAGAGCGCGTGGGTCGGTGGGGCCGGTCACGACCGCCCAGTCGGTGTCGGCCACCAGTGAAGCTGGCCAGATCAGGTTGAGCGCGTAGTGAAGCCAGCAGTAGGGTTGCGTCAGGAGATAGGCAAGCGGATCGGCTCCCCCGGGATTGAAGCTGTCAGGCAACATCCGTCGGTGCAGGGCCGCCAGCACTCCGGCCAACACCAGGGAGGGTAGCGTGCGAAGCCACGGTCTTGGCACCGGCAGGGTGAATGCGATGAAGGCCAGCAGCAGGAACGGGAACACCAGGGCAGTGGGCTTGCACAGCACCGCGAGCACGAAGGGAATCAGGTAGAGCCAGCGGGGGAACAGCAAGACTCCGGCCACGCAGCCCAGGGCCACGAAGAGATCGGCGCGCTGGATCACGTAGTTCACGGTCTCGGCGGCGGTGGGATGCACCCCGAAGAGGCAGGTGGCGAGAAAGGCCAGCGAGTGGTCGAGCACCCGCCGATAAAGCCGGTAGACGCAGAAGAGCAGGAGGGCGAACCAGAGGAAGGTCGTGAGGTGGAAGACCAGAGGGTTGAGTCCCCCGCCGAGGGCGTAGTCGACCGCCAGCGACGTGGAAACCAGAGGACGCCAGGACTGATTGCTAGGATTGACGCTGAAGGTGCGGGCATCGCTAAAGAAGCCGGGGATGTTGGCCAGGCTTCGGATAGCCGGATTCTCCACCACGGTGTGGCTGTCGTCAAAATGAAAGGCGTTGTCGAAATGGTTGGCATAAATCGCCAACAGCACGCCGAAGGCGAGCCAGACCTTCCACCACGAGGGCGCCAGCCAGTCGCTCGAGTGAGGATGCAAGCTCGCTCGATTCGAACCGTTCCGGGGGAATCCTGGCATGGCTAAGGAAGTCCGGGGGATGCTACGCTGTGCGGTCGTGTTGCCCGCGTACCAGCCGGGGCCAATCCTTGTCCAGGTGGTCAATGGCCTTCTAACGTGCGGCTTTGGCCGACTGATCGTGGTGAACGATGGCAGTGACGTCGCGTCGGCCCCGATCTTTCAGGCCATCGACGAGAATGAGCAGGTCACGCTGCTTGCCCACCCTGACAATCGTGGCAAAGGAGCCGCCCTTCGCACCGGGTTGGCGCACGTCTGGAGCACGCGGCAGGCAGGAGAGATGGGTGCCGTCACCCTGGACGCCGACGGGCAACACCGACCCGTGGATGCGGTCGCAGTGGCGCATCAACTCCAGAGGACCACGGAGAGCCTGGTTCTGGGCGTACGCGACTTCCACAGGCCGGGAGTGCCCTTTCTGCGCAAGCTTGGCAACCTGGTGACCTGCCGACTTCTGGCCTGGAGAACCGGCCAGACACTGCAAGATACCCAGACGGGCCTGCGGGCGATCCCCATGGAATCGATACCCGATCTGCTGCAGATCCCCGACTCAGGCTATGAGTTCGAGTTGCGAGTGTTGATGCGCCACCGGCACATCGCTCAGGTTCCCATCGAGACCCTGTACGGAGACAGCGGCTCGCACTTTCGGGCGATCCGCGACTCGCTCAGGATCCTCAGGGTCCTGCTCTCGCCGGACGCTCTGACCTGCAGCCTCCCGCGCCTTAAGGACCGAGCCGCGTCAGAGTGAGAATGGCGGTGACCGCGCCGGCATTGAAGGGCTCGTCAACCTTGGTGATCTCACTGCCGCGAAGATCGCTCAAGCGCACCACATCCCCGACAGCGAGAGTCACGACACCATCTCCCGTGACATACTTGGAGGAGCCCGAAAAGACCTCCTCGCGAATCGTGCTCGGGACACTCGTTCCGTTCACGGTGACCCCCATCACAAGGCTGGACCCGCTGTAGATCTGCCAGCTGACCAGGTAGTCCCCAGCGGTAGTCACCGTGATGTCGGTTGAGGAGGCGGTAAAGGTGAGGTTGCTCACTGACGCAGAGGTAGTGAAGGTCACCGAGCCCAATCCCCCCACATCCTCGCCCGTGGTCCTGAAGAAGGTGCCATAGGCCAGGGACATGGTTCCGGTAGCACCCGTAGCCCCCGTGTCGCCGGTAGCGCCTGTGTCACCTGTAGCACCGATAGCGCCCGTAGCGCCTGTAGCGCCGGTGTCACCTGTCGCGCCAGTAGCGCCCGTAGCGCCCGTGTCACCTGTCGCGCCCGTAGCGCCGGCAGCGCCCGTGTCACCTGTCGCGCCAGTAGCGCCAGCAACCCCAGCAGCGCCAGTCGCGCCAGTCGCGCCAGTCGCGCCCGTAGCGCCGGTAGCGCCCGTGTCACCTGTCGCGCCAGTAGCGCCAGCAACCCCAGCAGCGCCAGTCGCGCCAGTCGCGCCAGTCGCGCCCGTAGCGCCGGTAGCGCCCGTGTCACCTGTCGCGCCAGTAGCGCCAGCAACCCCAGCAGCGCCAGTC
>CAYYHB010000086.1:0-19427 GCA_964471395.1 uncultured Burkholderiales bacterium
GCCTCAGTGCCCGGGCGAGAGGCTTCCGTCTTGCCCTGGTCGTTGTTGTTCTGCCTGGCGGTTTCGGTGGGCGCCTTGCTGGCCGCTTTGTCCCCGCCCGAGCCCATCTTCTTGGCCTGGCCAGGGGGAATCTTGTCGCCACCCGAGCCAGCCTTCTTGGCCAGACCGGGCGGCAGGCCCTTGCCTTTGTCCCCTCCCGAGCCTTTCTTCACCTGTCCCGGAGCGTCTTCCGAGCGACCCGGCCCGCTAGCCAGCCTGGAGACCTCGGGCGCCTTGCCAGCGCTGGCCGACTCCCCGCCCTGACGGGCCGGCTCGGCCGGGGACTTGCCTCCAACCGTGCGATCTCCGCTCGAGCCACCTTTCCTGGCGGCTTCGGGAACCGGCTCGCCCCTCTGGCGAGCACCCTCGGCCGGGGGCCTGCCGCCCACGTTGCGGTCTTTCCCGGAGCCGCCCTGCCTGGCCGGGGCGGAGGAGGCTTTGCCCCGATCGCCTCCCGAGCTCTTCTTCAGTTGCCCAGGAGCCTCGGCCTTCCCGTTCCCAGCCTTGCGATCTCCCCCCGACCCGCTCTTCTTTGCCTGACCGGGAGCCTGCGCCTTGCCGTTACCGTTGCCCCCGGCTAGCTCGCGCCGAGCATCGGCCTTCCATGACTCCACGCCCAGCAGGTTATCAGCCGGCTTCTGCTTGCCGAACTCAGGATTCTTCGTCGCCTCGAAGGTGGCCGGCTTGCCGGGGGTGCTCAAGGCCGACTTCCTCTCGGGATCGTTGGCCGCCCCTCGACCCGCGCCCGCCTGATCGGGTCGGTACTTCTGCTCGCTGCCCCAGGCCGAGAGCAGCTGGTCGGCACCATTGGAAGAGGCCCCCCCTCGCACCCCTTCCCAGGTCTCACCAAGCTTGCCGTTCGCCTCCTGCGAGCGGTTGGCCGTGGCCAGCCCCGTCGGGCTCATCTGGGGACGACTGGCAGACTTCGACTCCTGAGCCTTGGCGGGAGCCTTGCTTTCCTTGCTCTCTTTGGCTTTCTCGGGCTTTCGCGCCGGCGGGCTCGATCCGGCCCCTTCGACCTTGCGGCTCACCAGAAGATTATACCATGCCCAGCTGGTTTAGTCGCGCCAGAATGCGAGAGCGGGGCTTGCCCGACAGCATTGCCAGCAGCTCGCGATAGGCGCCCACGGCCTGACGCGGCTGAGCGTTCTGCTCGTAGAGCCCGGCCACAAGCTCCAGTACCTCGGCATTGGGCGGCAGTGCTCGTCGATAGCATTCGCCCAGGGCGAGCAACAGCCCGGGGGTCTCAGGAAATCGGCGCCGCCCATCCTCCAGAATTTGACGAGCCGGTTCGAGATGTCCGCTGGCCAGCCACAACCGACCCAGGTCGAGGTGCAGCCGACCCATCAGATCGTCTGGTAAGCCAAGATGCAACAGCTGATCGTAGCGCCCGGCCACGCTCTCGGTCATTGCCGGGTCCAGCACCACCAGCTTGCCCAATCGGTTCAGCGCCGCTTCATAGGACCCTCGAAAGACCAGTCGGTCACACTCGTCCAGCCAGCCGCCCGCCAGGGGGCGGCTGGCTCGAAAATAGCCCAGCGTCTCGAGCACCTCTGATGGACTCAAGCGCAGCGACGGGTCGGTCTGCAAGCACCCCCGCGCCAGCCAGCCAAACGGGTCGAGCAGCTCCGACTCCACCACCGGATCGTGCCACAGCACGTATTGCCTGAGATCGACAACCTCGCTGTCGGGGTAGGGAAACTGGTCGGTCAAGGCCTCCTGCACGATCACCCCCAGCGCCCACAGGTCAACTTCGGGACCGATGCGGCCGGAGAAGATCTCGGGGGCCATGTACTCGGCCGTGCCGCCTGGCAGGGGACCGAGCCGGGCCAGGCTCTTGAGGGTACGGGTGAGGCCAAAGTCGCTCAGCTTCCAACCTCCCTCCACATACAGCAAGTTGTCAGGCTTGACATCGCGATGCACGATGCCTCGGCCGTGCAGAAAATTGAGCCCCTCGGCCAGAGCCTGCACCACCACCAGCAGCTCGCCCGGGGCCAGAGCCCCACGCTCGAGATCGGTTCGCAGCGAGCGTTCGGCTCGCTCCATCGCCAGATACAGGCTCCCGGCCAGCGGTCCCTCGCGAACCTCGCCGCAACCACGGTAGGCGATGATGCGGGGATGAGCCAACCGGGCCATATGGCCAATCTCGCGCAAAAGCTCGGGTTCGTCGTCGCTCTCGGGCAAGAGCAGCTTGAGGCAGCAGCGGGCGATGCGCTTGCCGCGCAGAATCTCGTCCGCCTCGTAGACCGTGCCGAAGCTACCCGAGCCGCGGCACGCGCCCAGCCGATAGCGGCCCTCGATCTCCATCCCTTTGAGCGCGGTAATGTCCACAACCTTCAGGGTTCTTTCGGGGTGGCCGGGTACCCTGGACAGGTGCACATCTCGCAGCCCGCCTACGATTACTATTTGACTGGAAACGCCTCTGAAACCGCCGCTCGACCTCGTCCGGGGCTGGTGCTGGCGGGCGGCGGGGCAGACCAGGACCAGGCCATGACCTGGCTGCTCGACCGCAGCGATGCGGGCGATATCGTGGTGATTCGCGCCTCGGGAGCGGACGGGTACAACGACTACCTGGCCAACCTCCCCCTCAGTGACGGGCGCAAGGTGGATTCGGTGGAAACCTTCTGCGTGAAAGAGCGCGCGGGCTCGTTCGACCCTTTTGTGGTGGAGCGGGTGCGCAGCGCAGAAGCGATCTTCTTTGCTGGCGGCGACCAGTATCAGTATTTTCAGCTTTTTGAGGGCACGCCGCTGCAAGAAGCGGTGCAGCAAGCTTTCGATCGGGGAGTCCCGGTGGGAGGCACCAGCGCCGGGTTGGCTCTACTGGGTGACCCGTTCTTCTCGGCAGCTCAGGACACGATCACATCGGAGGAAGCCCTGGCCGATCCCCTTAGCCCCAGGGTCACCCTGGCCCCTCGCTTTCTGGAATCCGAGGCTCTGGATCAGGTTATCACCGACAGCCACTTCTCCGAGAACGAGCGACTGGGGCGACTGCTGGTCTTCCTCAGTCGCGAGCCGGGCTCGCGGGGCCTGGGGGTGGACGAAGCCACAGCCGTGCTGGTGGACGAGGACCTGCAGGCGAAGGTGGTAGGGGAGGGAGCCGCCCACTTCGTCAGACTGAACCAATGGCCCCGGCTCGAGCCCGGTCGACCGCTTGACCTGGAGCGAGCCGAGGTGGTCCGCTGTGAAAATGGGCAGAGCTTTGACATGCTGGCCTGGCGCTCGAGTGACGGAAGGCGCCAGATTTTCCGGGTGGTGCAGGGTCAACTGCAGGCAGGAGCGCCTGAACCCGCAGAGAACTGACAGTCTGGCCATCTGGTTGAGGTAATAAATTCAAGGATAGCCTGGTGAATCATTCGTGATAAAGCTGCGAAAATCGCATGAAGTCAAAATCGGTGAGCTAACCATGGGGGGCGCCAATCCGGTGCGCGTCCAGAGCATGACCAACACCGATACCTCGGATGTCGAGTCCACCGTCAATCAGGTGCTCGAGCTTGCCGAGGCTGGCTCCGAGCTGGTGCGCTTCACGGTCAAGGATAGCGAGAACGCCGAGGCCACGCCCGAGATCGTCAAACGGGTGCGTGCCGCCGGATGTCACGTTCCGCTCATCGGAGACTTTCACTACAACGGGCACCGTCTGTTGGTACGCCACCCCGAGTGCGCTCGCTCGCTGGACAAATATCGCATCAATCCCGGTAATGTTGGGGTTGGTCAGCAGCACGACGCCAATTTCAAGACCATGGTCGAGGCCGCCGTGGAGCATGGCAAAGCTGTGCGCATCGGTGTCAACGGCGGATCGCTCGATCAGGCATTGCTGCAGGAGTTGATCGAGGCAGACCTGGCCGCCGGCTCGCCAAAGGGGGCCAAGCAGGTGTTTCTGGAGGCCATGCTGGAGAGCGCGCTGCGCTCGGCGACTATGGCTGAGGAATACGGGCTGCCGGCCAACAAGATCGTCTTATCGGCCAAGGTCAGCGAGGTGCAAGAGGTGGTGCACGTCTACCGCGAGCTAAGCAAGCGGTGCCGCTATGCCCTGCACGTGGGCCTCACCGAGGCCGGCATGGGGCTCAAGGGCATCGTCTCCTCCAGCTTGGCCCTGGGCCTGCTGCTCCAGGACGGGATCGGCGACACCATCCGGGTTTCGCTCACCCCCGCCCCGGGCGAGACCCGCACCCGCGAGGTCGAGATATGTCGCGAGATCCTGCAGAACATCGGCCTGCGGGACTTCAACCCCCGGGTCACCGCCTGCCCCGGCTGCGGCCGCACCACCAGCACGCTCTTTCAGGAGCTGGCCCTGGAGGTGGAGGGGCACCTCAAGCGCCGCATGGCTGATTGGAAAGCGGCCGGCTATGAGGGCGTGGAGCAGATGAAGGTAGCCGTGATGGGCTGCGTGGTCAACGGACCCGGTGAAGCCAAAGGGGCCCACATTGGTCTCTCCTTGCCAGGTACGGGTGAGACTCCCTCAGCGCCTGTCTATGCCGACGGCCAGAAGGTAGCGACCCTGAAGGGGGATGACATCGCCGTGCGCTTTCTGGAGATGGTGGAAGAATACGTCCAGACCCATTATGCGCCCGGAGCCACCGCTCGTTGCTGATTTTGTCAGACGGGCAGATCGGGGAGCTGCGCCAGCGCTCCCAAGCAGCCGCGCCCAGGGAAATCTGCGGATTCATGCTCGGACGTGGCCGTCGCGTGAAAGAGCTGTTCCCCGCCAGTAATATACATCCAGAGCCATTTCGCGGCTACCTGATCAGCCCCGAGCAGAGTCTTTTGGCCCTCCGTCAGGCCCGCAATTTGAGCCTGGAGATTCTAGGAGTGTACCACTCTCACCCCGAAGGGCCGGCAAGCCTGTCCGCGCTTGATCGTCAGCAAGCCCATAGGGGTTGGCATTATCTGGTTCTCGGTCGCGGCCAGGAGCGATGCTGGGAGGTCTGAAGCTTGTCGCGCATTACCTTTATCTTGAGTCATCCGCCCCGAGCCCTGCCCGGAGCGCGCACGCTCTATCATTTGGCCCTGGGGGCTCTGGAGCAGGGCTGCGAGGTCAGCGTGTTTTGTCGCCAGGACGGGGTCTACCAGCCTTTGCGCGAGCAACAGCCCACCGAGGGGGCTCAGGGCTCGGCTTCGAGCTGGTGGGCCGCCCTTCTGGCCAGGGGAGTTCAGGTCATCGCTCACGAGAATTGTGCGCGCGCCCGCGGACTGGTCTCCAAGGCCCAGTTCCTGGACGGTGTGCGCTTTGGAGGCGCCATGGAGCTCTCGGACCTCTTGAACCGATCTGATCGGGTGATCAGCCTGTGAGGGGCAAAAGGATCCTGCTCTCTGTCTGTCGCTGGTCGGGCTCTCAGGCCCTCAACGAGCTGCTGCGCACTGCTGTGGCCCTGGCCTCCGGCTACCGCGGCCACCAGGTGGAGGTGGCCCTGCTGGGCGAGGGCGTGCTGACCGCTGTCAAGCCAACTCGAGACGGATGGACCCGCTACTATCGGGCTGCCCGCGCCTACCCGGTGCCTATCTATGTTCAGAAGGAGAGCCTTGAGCGTCTGGGCCTTAAAACCGAGGACTTGGCCATCGAGGTCATCCTGTCATCTCAAGAGGAGCTGCTGGAGCTCGGTCGACGTGCCGAGCTGCAGCTGAACCTGTAACTCATGTCTCAATCGCTCTACGTGCTTACCGACTGCCCCCGCAAGGACATCCTGGATCTGCTGGCGGCAGATAAAGCTGCCGGCTTGGTGCTGCTCGCCCGTGGGTTGCTAGTCGAGCCCTCGGTGCTGGAAGGTCGCGAGGTCTATTGTCTGGCCGAGGAGGTCCAGGAACTGGGCCTGGAGGGAAAGATCTCTCAGGCCGTGAAAGCTCTTCCGGCGCGGGAGGTGATTTCTTTGCTCGTCCAGCGCCCGGTATTGAGCCTGGACTGAGGGGAACTGCCCGCATGGGTTCACTGTTCAAAGGCAAAGCCAAGGACGAGAAGACCAGGAGCGCCTCCACCCGCACCCGGCTGGCGGCCCAGATGCCCCCGCCCATTCCCTCGGAGATGATCGACCCCAAGGAGAAGCTGGTCTCACGCGAGGTCGACTTCAAGGGGCGAATCGGTGCTGAGGCCGCCGACAAGCTCGATGAGGCCATCGCCAACGGGGCCCGCGGGCTGCTCGTCGACCCCGAGGACGAGGAAACCCGGATCTTTGCCTTCTTCGACGAGCGTATCGCCGAGCTGGCTCGGCAACCTCTGAGCGGTCACCAGGAGCTGCTGGCCAGCCTGGATACCTGTCGCGACGGCGCCTTCCCATCCGGTGGCAAGCGTTGGCGCATTGAGAACTTCCGTTCCTTATCGGACTTTGGCGACCGCATGGTGGTCAACTTCTTCGAGGAAGGCGTCTTCAACGACGAAGAGATCCATTCTCGCCGCAAGGAAAACATTCGCCTGGTCAACCGGCTCAAGCCGGCCACCTCGCTGAGCCGCAAGAACGTGATCGACATGCTCGATCTTCTGCGCCGCAGCCCGCGCGAGAAACCCTTTACCGAGGTCTTGTTGGAAGACCAGTTGCTGACTCCGGCCCAGTTCGAGCGCGTGAAGGAGTCTGAGGATGTGCTCCAGGCCGTGTTGACCGACTACGTCTTTCCGCGCAAGGCCGCAGCCAGCGCCCTGGCGCGCTATCTGGGGGCGGAGTACATCGACGTCGAGGCCATCGATCTCGACAAGAGAGCGGCCCGCCGGCTCGACAAGGAGTGGGCTCTGAAGCATCAAGCCGTTCCTTTTGCAGAAGACAAGGAGCGCATCCAGGTGGCTTTCATGGATCCAACCGACACCGCACTGCAGGAAGAGATCGCCCGACTGACCGAACGACGTGTGATGCCGTACTGCTCGGCCGCCCAGGACATCATGGTGATGATCCACAAAGCCCACAAGCGCGATTGATCGACCTGGTCTCGTCCTAACTGCCCCTACCCTTTGAGCAAACCATAGAGGGCGCAAAGAGCCCCGTCCTGACACATTTTCTCCGCGCCCTCCGGAATTTGCAGAACAAATCACCAGGCTAAAGTGCCGCGCGTTGAACGCTTCAGGAATTGGCGCGGCGCCGTTCAACAGATTGTCTACACTCCCGCGCGTTCCAATTCTGAACAGGTCAACGCGCGGGAGTGTAGGAGCGCAGCCGGAAACCCTCTTGACACGGTTTTCCGCCTGTGCGACCCCCAACATATTGGGCTAGAGTTTCAGCCGCCTGAGATATTGTGGTGGCGGGGTTTCTTCCGACACAACGGGGGGTTTGCGGCTGGACCTCTAATAGCCGAGCGGACGCCCTCTCGAGCCATCGCCCTGCCCTGAGCCGGGCGGAGTCATGGGATCGCCTGGCTTCCAGCCTGGATAGGGGGGCGGCCAGGGAGCGTCCGGGGGAATGTGGGCCGGGCGCGGGCCCCAGTCACCGTTAATCGGCCCCTCCGGCATTCCGGGAGGAGGCGCGGAGGTTGCCATCGGTTGAGGGGTGGGCGTGACGGTCATGGTCACCGTCGGCACCGGCATGGGGACGATGATGGTCTCCGGCGCAGGCTCGGCCGTCGGCTTCCTGGTGGGCCGCCGGGGGTAATTGTTGTTGGTAACCTCGATGATCTCCGGTTCGGATCTGGGCTTTGGTTTGGCCGGCACGGGTTTAGGCTTGGGCTTTGGCTGCACGGCCGCCGGCCTGGGTGTGGGCAGTTTCGTGGCCGGTCTGGAGGTCGGCGTGGTGGTGGGTTTGGAGGCCGCGGGGGTCTTCGTGGGCGTGACTGTGGGCAGCACGGCTGCGGTCGGAGCCGGGGTCGGGGTGGACGCCGTGGCTGACGGACTGGTGATGCGCCACACCGCCATGGAGGCAATCAAGAGCAGACCCACCGCCGTGGCCATCCAGAACGGCTGCACCCCTGAACTGGGTGCGCTCACCACGACGGACTCCGGAGTCTTAGCGGGAACGGGAGGGCCCTGGGCCAGGGGGGCCGTGGGCTGCTGGTCGACGGTTCGGGCTGGAGCTGCCAGCCGGCCAGTGCCAAGATTGGCGGTGTCTTCGTCGTCGCTGGCGTCAAGATTTGCCAGCGCTCTGGCCATGTCGGCCACGGTGGGATAACGCTCTTCCTTGCGCACCCCCAGGCTGCGCATCAAAATCTTGTCCAGGGGGATGGGAACGCTCGGGTTGAGCGAGCGCGGACTGGGCAGCTTCTTGTCGGTGGACAGGATCTCCACCGGGCTGATGGGGACTTCACCGGTCAGCAGGTGATAGAGCGTCGCGCCCAATGCGTACTGGTCCGAGCGCGGGTCGGTGGATCCGGCTCCCCCGTACTGCTCCAGGGGAGAATAGCCCTGGGTGCCCATCCCCTGGATGAACGTGCAGGTAACCGACTCGGGGTTGAAACTGCGGGCGATGCCAAAATCGATCAGTTTGATGCGGTTTCCGGCGTCGAGCATGATATTGGCGGGCTTGAGGTCTCGGAAGATGATGGGCGGGTTCTGGTTGTGCAGATAGTCGAGCACCGAGCAGAGCTGGCGAGCCCACTCGAGGACCTCGGGAACTCGCAGGGGCCCGTCGCTTTGCTTGAGGCGATCAGAGAGCGTCTCGCCGTCGACGTAGGCCATCACCAGATAGTGGTGTCCGCCTTCCTCGAAGAAGTCGGTCACCTGGACGAGGTTGGGGTGATCGAGATTGGCCAGCAGCCGGGCTTCGGTCTGGAACTGGGCCAGCGCCTTGTCCTTCATGCCGTCGGGCACCGACAGGGTCATCTCCTTGATGGCCACGCGCTTGCCGCCCAGAGCCTCCATGCGGGCCAGGTAGACCGCCCCCATGCCGCCCTTGCCCAGCACCGACTCGATGCTGTAGCGTTTGGCCAGAACCACCCCGGTAGCCAGCATGACCGTTACAGTTCGGGGAGTGGACTTGAGAACCTTCACTTGACAGGGGAACCGACATGGCGGGGTCGAACCGTGGCGGCCATGCGCACTGTGCTGGTTTTCTTGCTCTGTCTCTGGCTGCCCGCAGCAGCCCAACCGGCCGAGCCTCAGAGCTTGGAGATGTTCGATGACCTGCAGAAGCTGATCATCCGGGTCTCCGATCAGATCAAGCCAGCGGTGGTCCACATCGAGGTGCTGGCCAAGCGGGGAGAACAGCGTCGCAAAGGCCTCGGCTCGGGCCTGATCCTCACCGCTGACGGCCAGATCATCACCAACTACCACGTCATCGACCGTGCGGCGGTCATCACCGTGACCCTCGACGACAAGAGCAAGTTCGAGGCCAGGGTGCTGCGCAAGGACCAGCAGACCGACCTGGCCCTGCTTCAGATTCAGGCGGGGCGGCAGCTCCCGTTCGCCAAACTGGGCGACTCGGACAAGGTGCAGGTGGGCGAGTGGGTGCTGGCCATCGGCAACCCTTACGGCTTTGACCGCACCGTTTCATTCGGCATCGTGAGCGGCAAAGGGCGTTTCATCCCCGACCTGGACAGCGAGGTGCCGCTGCTCAACGACTTCATCCAGACCGACGCCCTGATCGACCCGGGCAACTCGGGCGGACCCCTGCTCAATCTGCGCGGCGAGGTGATCGGCATCAACTCGGTCGGCATCGGGCGCGGGCAGGGCTTTACCATTCCCGCCAAGATCGTGCGCGAGGTGATCACCCGGAGCGAAGTGGAAGGTCGCATCGAGCGCGGCTGGCTCGGTCTCTTCCTGCAGCCCTTCAGCCGCGAGATGGCCGAGTACATGAAGCTCAACGGCACGCGCGGCATTCTGGTCGCCGACGTGATGAGCGAGTCCCCGGCCGAGCGGGCCGGCCTCAAGTCGGGCGACGTGTTGCTGCGCTTCGCCGGCGAGCCGGTGGAGGCCGAGCAGGAGGAGGAGATTAACCGCTTCACTCAGGAGGTCACCAAGCTCAAGCCCGGCACCAGCGTGCCCATCGAGGTCTACCGGGACGGCAAGCGCGAGGTGCTGAACGCCACCATCGGCACCCAGCCGGCGGTCGACTCGGAGGAGACATACACAGACTTCGGCATCAGCGTGCAGGCCATCACCACCCCGCACGTGCTCGAGCATCGTCTCAGCGACCGACAGGGGGCGCTGGTTTCCTACGTGACCCGGGGGAGCCCGGGAGATGACGGCGGCATCGTGGTGGGAGACGTGATCGTGGGCGTGGACGAGACTGTGATCCGGTCGGTGGAGGATTTCAAGCGGCTCTTGCCGGAAATGGACAAGCGCTCGCGCTTCATGCTAAAGCTCAAGCGGGGGAAGATCTACAGGTATGCCCTGGTCGACCAGGCCCTGGGCCGAAAACCCCTCCCGGAGGCACCCAAGACTCCCTGAAATGACCACAGAACAGTTGCTCAAACCGGAACAAGCCGGAGTTTGTGCCGTCAACGGCGATCCTTTGTCTTTGTTGGAAGCCTGTGAAACAGCTGGTTTCAAGGTGTTTGACCTGCGCCTGGACGGAGCTGCCACCCGCAAAGAGCTGCTCAAGAGCTGCTACAAGACCTTCAAGTTCCCCGAGCATTTTGGCCGCAACTGGGATGCTCTGCGCGACTGCCTCTTCGACCTCGACGATGCTGATGGCTACGCCGTCTGGATCAACGAGACCGACGATCTGGAGACGGACGTGCTCGAGCGCTTTCTGGACGTTCTGCGCGACGTGGCCGAGATGTGGAGAGACGAAGGGCGGCCCTTCTGGGCCTTCTGCGAGAACCGGGTGGGTCGCCAGTTCGACCTGCCCTGGGTGCTCGGCTGAAGGCAGGTCCGCGCGGTCGGGCTGACTAAAGTCCTGGCCATGGCCGACAAGAAGAAGTCCGACTCGATTGCGGGCAAGCTCTTCCAGGTTGCTGGCAAGATCCTCACCACGGCCACCCATACCGCCGCAACCACCGGCCAGCGGGCCATTCTCAACTTTGTCTCCCGGGCGGGCGGCCGGGAGATTCCTCGGCGCACTCCTTCGGAGCTGGCGGGAGACCTGGCCGGCTTTCTGGAGCGTCGTCAGAAGGGCGAGACTCAGGTGCAGCGGGGCACCATCGAGCTGGTCGACGCAGATGCTGCCCGCCGCGAGGTTCGCCTGAGCGAGCCCGGCATACTCGGGCAGACCTACCGCTTCGTCTTTCTCCCCCGGGCCGATGGCGAGCTGGATCGCGAGGCCATCCACGTAGCCCTGGAGTGGCCTGCCGAGCGCTGCGAGCTCGCATCCGACGTCAGTCTATTCGTCTGGAACGACGGCGTGCAGCTCGGGCCCCGCGGGGCCGCCTCCGACTACGTGTCCATGTGGTTGGCCGACATCCTGGGATTCCGCTTTGAGCACCTCGAGCTTGCTCCCCGGAAAAGGCCCACTGCCCCCGGCCCGCGCCTCTACGTGGGCCGAGAAGCCCAGACGACCCGACTGCTCGAGCTGGCGCTCACCCCTAACCCGCCCCGAGAGGCCCCCTGGATCGTCTCCGTCACCGGTCTGGGCGGGTCTGGCAAGAGCTACTTCCTGCGCCATCTGCAGCACCGGCTGGAGGGTCGGGTGGCGCTGGCCGTGGTGGACCACCAGAGCTGCGAAGGGTGCGAGCAGAGCCTGGAGCAGGGCATGGTCAGCCTGCTGCAGAGCCTGGCAATGGGCCTGCAAAGGCAGGGCTGCCGCACTACCCGATTCGACCGCATCTACACGCGGAGAAACCGCAAATCCGAGGGCGAATCGAGCGGCGTCAAGCACTACGTGCGCAAGGCGATGGAGATTGGCAGCGGTAAAAATCCCCTGCTGACCCTGGCCGATGCCGGTTGGCAGGCGGCTGAAGCTGTCTCGGAAGAGCTCCAGGCCGAGGCCGACGCACTGGCAGCCAACTCCTGGGTGCGCCGGTTGACGGCCGCCCTGGTTGAGGATCTGACCGCCTTCGTGCAGCGCCAGCGCAAGGAGTTCTATCTCTGGCGGCGCCCCGTCCTGGTGCTGGACACCTACGAGCTGCTCGCCCTGCTGGCCGACACCTGGCTTCGCACCGTGCTGCTGGCCGACCCCGCCTTCGTGGCTCTGCAACCCCTGGTGATGCTGGCCAGCCGCCACGACCTGTTGCGCATCAACTCACGCTGGTCCGAGTTCCAGGGGGCGGTGGAGCGCATCCGCCTGGATGCCTTCGATCCCCAGGAAACGGCCCGCTACCTCGAGCTGCTGGGCAGCGAGCCGAACCCCGAGTTGCTCGAGCTGACCGGGGGCTCGCCCCTCTTTTTGTCGCTGGTGGCCGGCTCGCCCGACCGCGAGCTGGCCGTGCGCACCCTGGTGGAGCGGCTGCTTGAGGAGGTCGAGCTTCCCTACCGAGACCTGGTGCTGGATATGGCCCTGCCCGAGGAGTTCAACCTCGACCTGCTGCAAAAGCTCCACCCCGACCACCCCGAGCCGCGCCGCGCCTTCGAACGGCTGCTCAAACTGACCTTCGCTTCCTCGCGTGAGGGTCGCTGGTGCTATGCTCCGGCCGTTCGCAAAGCCTTTCTAGCCTACCTCGAGATGGAGAGCCCGCAGCGCAAAACCGAGCTGACCGAGCGCCTGCAATCTTGAAGGAAAAGCCGTTCCGGCGCGAAGCATTCGTGCCATGCAGAGCCTACCGGAAGTCGACTACCATGTGCTGACCGGCCTGGCCGCCAGGAGCAAGCCGGTTTCGGTGCTCGACCTGGCCGCCGAGCTGGGCCTGGACCAGAGCCAGGTCACGGCAACCTGCCTCAAGCGTGCCGAAGAGGGACTGATCGAGGTCACCGAGGAGGTCTACCTTGATCTCAAGCTGGGCAAGAAGGGCAAGGCCCTCAAGGACGGCCTGCTGCCCGAGCGCCACATCGTGCAGGCCCTGATCGCCAGGGGCAAGCCGGCCGAGCTGCCTGAGCTGGCCGAGCTGAGCGGGCTGGACAAGACCGAGGTGGGCCAGTCGTTGCGCTGGCTCAAGCAAAAAGGTTGGGCCGAGCAAGACGGCAAGCAGCTCAAGCTGGCCGCGAGGGCCCCCAAGAACGGCGACAAGCCCGGCCCTGACGAGGTCCTCGTCAGGGCCTTGTTCGACCTCGAGACCGCCTCCGATCGCGATCTGGCCAAAAAGGAGGTGGACGTTCCCGCTGCCCTGGCCCTGCTCGAGGGGCGCACCGGCATCGTCGAGGAGAAGCAGCGCAAGATTCGCTACGCCCTTTTGACCGCCGCCGGCCGCAAGCTGGTGGAGTCCGGGATCGAGGCTCGAAAGCAGGTCAACCAGCTCACTCCCGATATGCTGCGCACGGGCGAGTGGCGCTCGGTTGAGCTGCGTCCCTACGACGTGCGCCTTGAGGCGGCCCGGGTCAGCCCCGGCAAGGCCCACCCGCTGGTGCGCATCTTCGAGCAGACCCGCCGGGTTTTTCTTGAGATGGGCTTCAGCGAGACGGTCAGCTCCTATGTCGAGTCCGGCTTCTGGGACTTCGACGCCCTGTTCCAGCCCCAGGACCACCCTGCCCGCGATATGCAGGATACCTTTTACGTGGCCCATCCCGAAAGTTGCCACCTGCCCGATGCCGAGATGGTGGAGCGAGTCAAGAAGACCCACGAGGACGGCGGCGATACCGGCTCGGTTGGCTGGCGGTATGTGTGGAGCAAGGATCTGGCCCAGAAGGCCGTCTTGCGTACCCACACCACCGCCAGTACTATCCGGGCTCTGGCCCAGAACCCCACCTCGCCGCGCAAGGTGTTCTGCGTGGGCCCGGTGTTCCGCCGCGAGACGGTGGACTATAAGCACCTCCCCGTCTTTCACCAGGTGGACGGCATCATCATCGACGAAAAGGCATCCTTCTCCAACCTGCTGGGCACGCTGCAGGCCTTCTACCAGAAGATGGGCTTCGAGCGCTTCCAGTTTCGTCCCGCCTTTTTCCCTTATACCGAGCCCAGCGTGGAAGTGTTCGTGTGGAGCGAGCGCAAGTCGGACTGGGTCGAGATGGGGGGGGCAGGCATGTTCCGCCCCGAGGTCACCCGGCCGCTCGGCTGCACGTCGCCCGTGCTGGCCTGGGGACTGGGGCTGGAGCGGTTGGCCATGTTCCGATACGAGGTGGGCAGCATCGGAGAGCTGTACCGCGCCCGCCTGGCCTGGCTCAAGGAGGAACCGCTATGCCGGTAATCGGGATTCCCGTGGAGATGCTGCTCGAGCGCATCTCCACCCAGCTCAGCCGCGACGAGCTGGTGGAGCACCTCCAGCATCTAGGCTGCGACGTGGAGGGTTACGCCACCCTGCGTCGCTTCCGCTGCGAGCGTTGCGGCAACCTGATGGAGATCACCGAGACCGAGAATCCCCCGGTGGAATGCGATCGCTGCGGGGCGGACTTTCGCGCCAATGCAGAAGCACGCCAGGAGGCCGGCACCAGCGAGGTGATCCGCATGGAGCTGCTGGCCGTGCGCCCCGACATGTTCGAGCCGGGGGGCCTGGCCCGGGTGCTGCGGGCCTACCTGAGCGAGGGGGACAGCACCCTCAACTACGAAGTGGGCCCTCCCACCTGCCAGGTCAGCGTGGATGCGGCCATGAGCTCGCCTGACAGCTTCCGTCCCTGCATCGCCTGCGCGGTGATGCGCGACATCACGCTCTCAGACGACATCATCAAGGTCATCATGAAGCTGCAGGAGAACCTGCACTGGGCCTTGGGCCGCGACCGCAAGCGCGCTTCCATCGGGGTCTACGACCTGGATCGCCTGGTGCAGGGGGCCGCCTTCACCTACGGCCCCATCGGACCCGACGAGAAGAAGTTCGTGCCCCTGGGCTATCAAGACCGCGCCATCACGGCCCGTCAGGTGCTCGAGGAGCATCCCAAAGGAAGGGCCTACGCGCACCTTCTCAAGGACTACCAGCGCTATCCGCTCTTGTGCGACTCGCAGGGCCAGGTGCTCAGTCTGCCGCCCATCATCAACAGCGAAGGCACCAAAGTTACGGTGCAGACGCGCAACTTCTTCATCGACGTCACCGGCACCGAGGAGCGCGTGGTCAACAAGACCCTCAACATCCTGGTGACCAGCCTGCTCGAGCTCGACGGCGCGGCCCAGCTCGAGAAGGTCAGCATCCTCTATCCCGATCGCTCGGTGGCCACCCCCGACCTCTCCCCCCAGCTCGTCGAGTTGGACTCGGCCGAGGCGGCCCGCACCATCGGGGTGGAGCTGGCCGCCGAAGAGGTGGCCCGTCTCCTGATCCGCATGGGCCATTCGATCATGCCCAAAGAAGGCGGCAAGCTGGTGGTGGCGGTGCCGGCCTACCGAAACGACATCATGCACCCCATCGACCTGATCGAGGACGTGGCCATTGCTTACGGCTACCACAACCTGGTGCCCTCGCTGGTGCCCACCCTGACTGTGGGGGAGGAGCAGTCCTTCGAGCGAGGCGCCACTCTGTGCAGGCGTACCCTTGCAGGGCTGGGGTACCTGGAGATTCTCACCCTCATTTTGAGCAGCGAGCAAGCCCAGTACGACGCGCTGGGCCTGGAGCGGCGCTCCGACCACGTGGTGATCGAGAACCCCATCAGCGTTGAGCAGACCCTGGTGCGCACCTCGCTTTTGCCCGGCCTGCTCGATACCTTCAGCGCCAACACCGACCACGAGATGCCCCAGCACCTCTTCGAGGTGGGCCGCGTCTCGCGGCTCTGCGCCGAGGCCGACACCGGGGCCCGCGAGCACGGACGCGTGATCGCCGGCGCCACCGGCCCGCGGGTGGACTATTCCGAGATGCGCTCCACCTGCCAGGCCCTGCTTCACGAGCTGGGCTGGAAGCTCGAGGTGGAGCCAGCCGAGCAGCCTTACTTCATCCCTGGACGAGGAGCGAAGGTGCTGGCCAGCCGGGGCTCTATCCGCCACGAGGTGGGCCTGATGGGAGAGATCCACCCACAGGTGCTGGAGAGCTTCAAGCTGGGCCAACCGGTGTCGGTTTTCGAGCTAGAGCTCGATTGCCTTCTGGTCTGAGCTACTGCGTCGTCCAGCCTCCGTCCACGGACAGGGCTGCACCTGTGATGCTGTTACCACCCGGGCCGCACAAAAAGAGCACCAGCTCGGCCAGCTCGTCGGGCTCGACGAAGCGAAGGCTGGGCTGTTTCTCGGCCAGCAGGTCGCGGCGGGCCGCTTCTTCGCTGATCCCTTCCTCGGCCTGGCGGCGCTCGATCTGCGCCTGCACCAGCGGGGTTAGCACCCAGCCCGGGCACAGAGCGTTACAGGTCACTCCCGTGCGGGCCGTCTCCAGGGCCACCACCTTCGTCAGCCCCACCAGACCGTGCTTGGCAGCCACGTAAGCTGCCTTGTGCACTGAGGCCACCTTGCCGTGGGCCGAGGCCACGTTCAGGATCCGCCCCCATCCTTTGCGCTTCATGCTCGGCAGCACCATGCGGATGGTGTGGAATGCGGCCGACAGGTGCAGGGCCAGCAGCTCGTCCCACTTCTCGGGCGAGAACTCCTCTACCGGGGCCACATGCTGCACCCCGGCGTTGTTGACCAGGATATCGATCTCGCCCAGCTCGCGCTCGGTCTGCTCGATCATCGCCTCCACCTCAAAGGTGCGACGCAGGTCGTGCTGGGAGAAACTGTGGCGCACGCCCAGCGAGGAGAGCTCGCCCTGGAGCAAGGCCAGGCCTTCGGGATGGATCATCCCGCATAACATGACATCGTGACCGCGCAGGGCCAGGGCCTTCAGGATGGCCCAGCCGATACCGCTGGTGGAGCCGGTGACAAGCGCGACCATGGGACTGAGCCTTCTGACTCGGGCGGTAAGCTCCCTGCGATCTCCAGCGACGACAGGAGGAGCAGTCGAAGGTTAAGGAGCGGCCCACAGTTTTCAGTTTTCCTTAAGGCCTGTGGGGCATTATGCGCGCGATGCGCCTGACTCCTACCTCAGCCGCCGCCTTGCCCGAGCGGCCCAAGAGCTTCGGACACTACGTGCCCGACTACACCGGTCCGGAAGACGGACTCTCCACTCGCAAGCACGACTGGCTCACCAAGCCCCTCAATGTCATCCTCTCCAACGGGCGCTACCGGCTGGAGGTGCAGGGCAAGGAGAAGATGATCCACGAAGGCCCTCAGGTCTACGCCTCGGGCCACCCCAGCTTCTTCGACCCGCCCCTGGTGGCTCTCCTGAGCGACCGGGACATGCGCTACGTGGCCAATGTCTATGTCTTCGACGGCCTGCGCGGACGGGTCATGACCTGGGGGGGCGCCTTCCCGGTGCACCGCGAGAATCCCAGCCCTACCACGATCAATCACGCCATCGACCTGCTCAAGGAAGGCAAAGGCGTTTGCATCTTCCCCGAGGGAGCCATCACCGAGGAGCTCGGCACCCTGCTTCCCATCAAGAAGGGAGCGGCCTACTTTGCCCTCAAGGGCGGCGCCGAGAACATCGTGCCGATCGGGGTCTTCTACAAGAAGAACGACCGCGAGTACCCCGGTGAGAAGCTGGCCACCGCCCTGGCCAGCGCCGGCGTGGCCGTGGCTGGCCTGGTGGCCGGCGCCGTGGGCGGACCGGGGGCCCGGGTGGCCGTGGCCGCCCTGGGAGGCGCCCTGACCGGAGCCGTGGTGGGCGGCAACCTGGGCAACAAGCTGGTGCCCATCGAGCACCCCAACGACCCCTTCCCGAACTACTTCGCTACCTTGCAGGGCGGGGCCGGGGGCGCCCTGGCCGGAGCCATTGCCGCCGGAGGAGCGGCCGCCCTGCTCGACGACTCGCAGGCCCTGATCGCGGGCCTTTCCGGTTTTAGCGGCGCGGTCTCCACCTGGGCCCTGGGCCAGGCCTGGATGAACCGCGACCTGGCTCAACTGCGCATCGGCGACCCGATTGAGGTGGCTCCTTACCGGGCCATGAAACAGAGCGAGGGCGTGACCGCCCTGACCGAGGAGTTGCACCGGCGCATCGGCAAGGAGACCGCCACCCTGAGCGGCATTCCCTACGACGAGAGCGCCCCCAAGATTCGCGGGCGCATCGTGGAAGATTGGGGTCGGGCCCTGGCTGAGTCCAAGAAGAAGCAGTAGTGCGGCAACGCGCTTGTCGAGGTTGAGACTCAACATTTCCGTGTGACCCTCTGCGGGGGACATATCTACACCGAGTCGGGGACTCTCAGTGTCCAAGAACTCAACACTTTAAGGAAGACCATAAACGAGCTCGGCTTCTATACGCCCGACTGTCGCATGAAACCGGAGCGTTAGATCCGCGTAGAGGATGCGGGCGAGAAGCGGGGGATGTACTGGGACGCCTCTACACGCCGCCCTGGGTCCGATGGCTGGATCGTTTCCCGCCCTTCCTGGAAGCGGAGCGCCGACTTCGTGCAGGCACGCACTACGATCTCGATATTCCACCTCACTAGAACGTGCTTGGTTATGGATTCTGAGAACGCCATTCATTGTCCGGGGTCCAGGATGGCCAGGTCCGGGAAGTAGGTTTTGTAATATCCCCGATCGCGCGTCAGAAGCCGATCACTGTGTGCCGTGGCGTGACCCCCGACCAGGAAATCAGCAATCAAGTGCTGCCTCCAATTGATTGTGCGCTGACATGCCGAGCATGTGAGCTTCTGGCGTTGCCCACATTGAGGGCAAGCCGAATGAGCAGGGCGCCGCTGACGGTACTCTCGCCAAGCAAGTCCGGCCAGGCTGAGCCCCTGGCGGGAAGTCGGCACCAGTTGAATGCTGGTGTCCACAAGAAATGTATTAAGAGAAGCCTGATTCGGAAAGTGTGCCGCCAACTCGGCATACACAACTTCACCTAAAACGAGAATACCGTTGCGAAGACTATCGTCGAGCGCATTCTGAGAAGGGATTTCAAAAGGAGAACCCGGCACCAGCACATCCAAGATCACGTTGGTGTCCACTGCGGAAATCACAGATCCGGTTCGCCCCGCAATTCGTCGAGAAGGTCGTCCGGGTCTTGTCCGGCGAGCGCTTGCAGGTAGCCCCTGTAACGAGCAAACGGCGAGTTCTCAACTCGCTTGCAGACACGGATGATATTGTCCTCCTGTAGGAACTCGACCTGATCACCAGGATGAAGATTAAGCTGCTCCCGAATCTCCTTCGGGATCGTCACCTGGCCTTTAATCGTCATTCGACTCGCCGGCATCAGACTGTCTCCTTGGTATTACGCTTCTGAAACATGGTAATACCGGTTGGCCGGGTTGTCAACCGGCTGGAGGTCTGCGCCTAGCCGCCCGCTCTCACCCAGAGAACCTACACGGCGATCGCAGAATCCGGGTCACAGGCACTCGGAGAGGCGTCTTGATCACCGCTTGATCACCTTACTCCGAGCCACCGAAACTCGGCTGGCAACACGAGAGAAGCCAGAATGGTGTCTGTGTGTAGGCGCTAATTGCTGGATGTCCACCGCTGGATCGTCACGAGCAAAAAACCTCACCAAATCAAGGTTTCTTGCCAAACGCAACGCCGTCGGTCTTACCCGGGGAGCCTACATGGGGGCTCTTCGATGGCGTCCCGACTGGGTTTGCG
>CAYYHB010000087.1:0-19277 GCA_964471395.1 uncultured Burkholderiales bacterium
GCGCTGACTCGCTCGACACGGTCGAGATGGTCATGGCCTTCGAGACCGAGTTCAATCTCGAGATCCCCGATGAGGATGCCGAGAAGATCCGCAACATTACCGAAGCGGTTGAATACATCGAGAAGCGCGTTGCCGAGCAGACCGCCTGAGCATCAGGCGAGGTTGTTCTCGAAAAGCCGGCCCGACCAGGTCGGCTTTTTTGCTGGCTTGGAAGGGGCGTGCCCACGAAGTGCGACGTACGCGAGGGTCCGCGGCCTTGCTGCCGGGGCTCGGCCGGCTCTGGTCTGGTTGAATCGGTTGTCACGCCAAAGAGTCTCCCCCTCAGCTGCTATCGCAGCCCTCCGCCCTGCGCGCCTGTTTGTTCTCGCGCGCACGGCGCCAATCAGGCTTACGCTCGAAGTCGGGCTCGTGCTCGAGCGAGTGGCAGGAGGAGCAGTAGAGGCGCAGGTCGGCCAGCCCATCTTGACCGCCTTCGCACACCGGTTGCTGGTGATGAACGTGCAGAGCACCACCGCGATTGCAGCCAGGCTTCTCGCATTTGCCCCCGGAGCGGAGCATCAGAGCCCTGATGGTTGCTACTCTCAGTCTTCTCCGACGTCGAGGCGAACGTCTCGGACCGGAGGGCTGCCGTGCGGTCTGGTCTGGCCTGGCTTCACGGATAGCGGGTCCGGGTTGCGTCGGCGCGACCTCAGGTCGCAAGTCCGCAGCGTCGTTTGGATGCGATTCCTGATTTGCTGGCCCGTGGCTCGGACACGGTTGGGGTGGCTCCGAGCGTGGCTCGGTCAGACTCCCCTCGGTCGAGATGGCCAGGGCCGATGTCAGGGCCTCCTCGATCTGGGCACACGTGGCTGGAAGCAGGCCCTGCCTCGTATCGAACCAGCCCTGACCCGTGCCGGCGTCCACGCGAACCAGGATGGGCAGGCGCGCCCGGGCTTGACTGCTGACGTCGATCAGCCGGTGCTCGGCCAGGTCCATGAGTACCCGGTTGCGCGACAGACGGCTTCCTCGCAGGGACCGAACCCGATCCTCGGCCCTCTCATAGACGGCGAGCTCTTCCGGGGTCAGGTAGAAGACCACTTTGATGCGCGCCGCCGGTGGCTGCTGGACGTTGCTCGATGCTGCCTCCGAGATGGCTGTCTGCGCAGGCGTGCTACTGACGAATCGACCGGATTCTTGGCGAGCGGTGCTTTCAGGCTCACTGGCTCCAGACTCTGACCAGAGCTTGCTCTGAGCCTGGCGGCCGAGCCCGACAGTCGCCTGGCTGCCCGAGCTCTTTTCCGGTGACCCTTTGTCGGATTCTCGGCTTTGGGCTTTGTAGCGACGTGGGCTCACCGCAACACGCCTCTGGACTTCGTCGCAGTCGTGGTGGAGGGCATAATCGAGCCAGAAGGCTTCATCGGCGCTGGTGGACACTCGGGTGATCTCGCGGACCTTTCCCCAGGAGACCCGCCCATCGCGAAAGGCCTCGGCCAGGAGCGGTGTCTCAAGCAGCGAAGTGGTCGCTCGCAGAAGCTCATAGGCCTTTTGCTGGGCCAGATCGAGATAGCGGACGGCGAACTGGATCACCCCACTGCAGGCCCGCGCCCGATGAATCTGGCGCTGTTGAATCGCGATCAAGTAGAGCCCCAGCTCCCAGAGCGAGCGGTCCACCCGACGACGCATTGTTTTTGCTTGCTGGCAGAGCTCCTCGTCCGGGAGCTCCAGAAACTGAGCCAGTTGTTCCAAGGTTGACATCCCCCAGTCATGGTTTGTCTTCAGGGGGGACTTCGTTAAACTCGTCGGTTGCCTGCCAAACGTATATTCTATTTTCGCTATAAATTTAACCAAGTTTTTCCGGCGGAAACGAACGCTTGTTCTCGCAGGCAGGCGCGCTTCTGCGCGACGGCGCTCCCGGGAAGGTCGACCAGCCGGTTGTTCGGTAGCCAGGCGCTCCAGCTGACGACGGGGCGACTGACAGCCGGGGCCGGTTGGATAAAACGACGGCGCTTAGATTCTGACCCGCACCTTGGCCTTGGGCTTGACCTCGACGGGCGTGCTCTGGTCACCGTGCAGCTCAGGGCCCACGATCACGCTCACCACGGCGTTTTTGCCCATGAGCGTGGTGGAGAAGTCGCGCCGCACGCCCAGCAGCAAAGAATAATTGTAGGAGGTGGCCGGTCCCAGGTCTTGTCCCTTCACCCGGTGGCTGTAGCCCTGACGCCCCTCCACCGCCCAGCTCAGAGGCTGATTCAGGAATGTGAACTGGCCGCCCTTGAGCTCCTGACGCAGCTGGACGCCAAGGCTGGTGGTGCCGCGCAGGATGTCATGATAGCTCCCGCCTGAGACCTCAAAGCGAGCCGGAATGTTGTCCGAGACCGTGCCTTCCCAGCGTCGGAAGGCTTCCACGTTCAAGCTGGCCTCGCTGTCGCCGTAGGTGGCCGTTTGGCCCTGGATCCGTCCACGCAGCCCGTAGGTGCTCGACCAGCCATCGCCCACCTCTCGGGTTCTGGAGAGCTCGGTATCCAGTATCTCCCCCTTGAGCCTCAAGCCCAACTTGCGATCCTTGATTCGGGGGGAAAGGTCGAGATCGCCCGGTCGAACCCGCAGTGTGTAGTCGCCGACCGCAATCCGCGTTTCCGGGAGTTTCTCGGCCGCTTCACCGGGCTGCGGCGCCAGGGCCAGGGCCGAGAGGGCCACCAGGCTCAGGCAGCGGGCTTGAGTGAAGAAGCCGTCCTCAGACTCGCCCGGACGAAAGGTCTCCGCACTCGCAGACGAGGCGGCCACAGGTCGGACGGCGGGCAGGGCCGAGAGCAAGCCGGAAAGGGGACTGATCATGGCAAGAGTCTAACCGTGCAGTCTGAAAGGATCCTCATCAGTTTTCTTTGAGGAGCCGCAGGTATCTTCAGGTTATGAACCTGACCAGCACACTGCCCGTGCGAGCCTCGGGCCTGTTCGAGAGCTCGGTGCGCAATCCCGAGATCGAAAAGGCCGAGTCTGACCTCAAATCGGCTAAAGGCCAGCTCGAGACCTTCCAGAGGAGGCTCGACGATACCAACTACTGGATTTCCAGCTCTCGCCGTCATCGCGCCCACCACTGCAACAGCCAGGTGCGCGACGTGATGTGGAGCAAGAGCACCAAGCTGCACAGCGGCATCGCTGCTCACCTTTGCATCTTTTCGATGGCCGGGTTAGGAGCCTGGGCCATGTTCAGCGGCTTGAATCCCATCGTGGGACTGGCCGGGGGCATCGGGCTGACCTACGGCTACATCATGGCCATGAAGCACGTGGTGTTGCCCATTCAGGTGGACAAAGCGGTGCTGCCCGCTCTCAAGCAAGAGAAGCAGAGCCTTGAGTCGGCTGTGGCCACCTGCCAGCAGAATGTCCAGGCGGCCGAAGCTGCCCTGGTCAAAGGGATCAGCGGGAGCCTCAAGGCCGACGCGGCGCCCATCAAGGTAGACGAGGCGGCTGTGACCGTGGGAGGCGTGCGCATCAAGGTGCGCAAGTAACTCCCTTGACGGAGCCTGATTCGCCCGTGGAGGTCAACGACCCGACTTGGCGCGAACAGGCGCGCGAGCGCCCCGCGCTGTACTTCGGGGACAATCGTACTCCCGGCATGTCCTACGCGCTCTCGACCCTGGCACTGGAGTCCGCATTCGAAGACCTGGAGCTCAGAATCGAGCCCGAGGCCACCTACCGATTCCTCAACCTGCGACCGCGGGAAACCATGATACTGGCCGCCCTCAGGTGGGTTTGCTCCCGGTTCGAGCAGACGAACGATGGCCTGACGCTCCAGTTTGATTCTCAGGTGATGCATGTCGACCAGGCCCCCGGCTACCACGACCTGGTGGGCCGGATGCGCGATCTGGCTTTGTGGCGGTTTCCCGCTCGGGTCACCCTGGGCTCCGAGGGCCTCAGCTCCCAGCATCGCTACCCGAGCGGCCCGGCCGACTTTCTCCGGGAAATGCAGGCCCATTACCGCACCGCCTTTGGTCTGATCCACTCCACTGGCGAGATGGCCTTCCAGCTTGCCAACACGGGCCCTCAGGACTTCCACATCCTGGTGAACGGCTGGCGAGCTAGCCTTCCGGGCATTGTCGGAAAGGCATTTCGCGATGCCTTCGGACGCGGGCGAAGAAGCCAGCCTTTGGCAGCCGTGGTGCTCCTTCAGCTCGAAAACCCCGCATTCGGCGGATGCACCAGAGACGAATGCATCGATCCCCGAGCCTACCAACTCGTGACCGACACCCTGAAGTCATGCCCGCTCAACGCCTGATCGAACGTCAGCAGACCGTGGCCGTGGCCGAGTCGTGCACCGGCGGCCTGCTCGGGGCCGAGCTCACCCGCCAGGCCGGTTCTTCGGCCTACTTCAAAGGCGGCATCCTGGCCTACTGCAACGAGCTGAAGGCCAGCCTGCTCGATGTCCCTCAAAAAGTGCTGCAGCAGCACGGAGCTGTCAGCGCCGAGTGCGCCGCAGCCATGGCCGAGGGTGCCCGAAAGAAAACGCAGGCGGACTGGGCACTCTCGGTCACCGGCATTGCCGGCCCGGGTGGCGCAACGCCTGACAAGCCGGTGGGCCTGGTCTACCTGGGGCTCTCGGGCCCAAGAACGACGACCAGGCGCTGCCTCTTCCAGGGCGACCGCGACCAGGTCCGCCAGCAATCCGTCCAGGCCGCCCTGCAGCTCTTGCGCGAGGCCCTCGACGAGTGAAAGGCTATCGCCGCATTTTCTGGTGGGGCACCTTCCTCAACCTGATCTGCCTCTCAGGCGCCAGCATGTTCGTTCTCACCGGGCGCTACCTGGCCGAGCAGGGCTTGCAGCCCTGGGAGATCGGCACCGCCGAGGGCGGCTACTGGGTGGGCGCGGTGCTCTCGCAGCCCTGGCTGGCCCACCGGGTGGACCGCCATGGCCGCCGCCCTTACATCCTTCGAGGCGCTTTCTTCATCGGCCTGACCGCCCTGGCTTTCCTCGTCATGCCGGTGGAGCTGATCCCCATGGTCGCCCTGCGAGGGCTGCAGGGTTTCGTGGTCTCCACCTACTTCACCGCCCTCTTCACCTGGATCGCTGATCAGGCCCCCCCGGGACGGCTGGCCCAGGCTTTCGGCCTGTTCGGCATCTCGGGGCTGCTCGCGGGCGCCATCGGCCCGGTCGGGGGCGAGCTGCTGGTGGACCGGACCAGCTTTCAGGCCATGTTCTCCCTCTCGGCGGCGCTCAGCCTGACGGCCGCGGCCGGCTTTCTGACCCTGCCCGAGGTTCACAGCACTCCTCACGAAATCGAGGGCGACAGCCGCTTCTTCCAGTTGCTGCGCTCGAAGCTGATGCTGGCCGTCACCCTCGGCTCGCTGGGGTTCGGCTACGCCGTCGGCAGCCTTTACGGCTTCGCCGCTCCCTTCGCGGCCAAAGAGAAGCTGACCGGAGTGGGGCTGATGTTTGCCTGCTACACCTTCAGCTCGGTGCTGATCCGGCTGGGCATGGGCTCGGCCTCGGACCGCCACGGGCCCCAGCGCATCATCCCCTCGGCCCTCTTGCTGCAAGCGGGCGGAATGGGCCTCTTCGCACTGTTGGGCAAAGGCGAGTCCTGGATCCTGGTGGGCACGGGCCTGCTGGCGGGAGCCGGGCACGGCATCCTCTATCCGGCGCTTTCAGCCCTGGCCGTGCAGCGCCTGGGGGCGGCCGTGCGCGGCACGGCGCTGGCCCTGATCACGGCCTGGATCGACGTGGGGAGCTTCGCCGGCTCGGTGCTCTCGGGCGTGCTGGCCCAGAACCTGGGCTACCCCCTGATGTTCTGCGGGGTGGCCTTGATCGTGATGACCAGCGGCCTGGTCTTTCCCGCCTTCGATCGGCGCGCTACTCGACCTTGAGACTGTCTACGATGGCCTTCACGGCCGCTTCTCCATCGGCGTAGCCGGCGCTGGGCGTGTTCAATGAGACGGAGAACAGGCTCTTGTCCTTCATGAAGAGTACGCTGAGCCCACGCTCGTCCCCCACCGTGAAGGCGATCCAGGCGGCCCGCTGGCCGTCAACTTTGATCTCATCCTGAGCGGTGATCTTGCCGTCGCGCTTCTTGATGGCCCAGAACACGCGGCCCGTCTCGATCAGATCCACCTCGGTCTTCTTTGATCCTTCCTCGCACAGATCGGCGGCCTTGTTCAAGAAGCTGATGGCGTCCTTCGTCTTCCCGGCCTTGAGCGCGCGCGCGGCCTGATCAAGCTGGTCGTGGAGCGGATTCTCCAGGCTCTTTACCGACTTGGACTCCTCGTCGTAATACTCGATAAGGCCCGCCAGACCCGACTCATCGAGCTCGGCCACAATGCGATTCATGGCATCTGGTGCCTTGGGGTTCTGACCCAGAACCTCAACGATGGAGCGAAGCTCCTTGCCCTTGCGCACCAGGTCGCTCACGCCCAGGTTGGTCACTGTCAGGTGTCCGCCTGCCGGGGGAGTGAACTCGATCGCCAGCAGTTGGGGTTTGTCGAAGGTGGCGTCCTCGGTGGGCTCGGTCTTATGCTCGGTGCGTTTCCAGCTTTCGGGCGGAGCTTTGAAGCTGACCTTTTTGTCTCGCAGTGTGAAGGTCTCGGTCTTCCCCGAGCCGCTCGAGCCCGAGCAGCCGGCCAGTAGCCAGGTGACCAAAAACAAACTGAGGATCGATAGGGTTTTCGCGCGCATGCGCCCCCGTTCTCGCTTCGAGGGGAGGAACCTGCCGTCAGGCTACAAACTTTCGGGCTCATGCTTGTAACCATCGACGGTATCACCCCTGAGCTTGCCGAGGGCGTCTTTGTTGCTCCCGGGGCCTATTTGATCGGAAGGGTCCGGGCCGCGGCCGGCTGCTCGTTCTGGTATGGATCGGTGGTGCGTGGTGACAACGACTGGATCTCCTTTGGAGCGGGCTCCAACCTGCAGGATGGGGCAGTGGTCCATACCGACGAGGGTTTGCCCCTGCGCATTGGGGAACGTTGCACGATCGGCCACCAGGCCATGCTGCACGGCTGTACCCTGGAAGACGACGTGCTCATCGGTATCGGGGCCAGAGTGTTGAATGGCGCTCACATCGAAAGCCAGGTCGTCGTGGCCGCCGGGGCGCTGGTTCCCGAGAGAGCCCGCCTGGAGAGCGGCTTTGTCTACATGGGAGTGCCCGCCCGCAAGGCCCGCGAGCTGAACGCCGACGAACGGGAGCGCTTCCGCTACGGCTCGGTGCACTACGTCGAGCAGGCCCGCCGGCACGCCGACGCACTAAAATAGACAGTGTTTGATGTCCTAAAATTGGGAAGGGCGCAAAGCGCCTGAAACAAACGTCCGGAAGCGCGAAACAAAGCTGTAACAATTTTTACACGATTCGGTAAGATCGGGCTGCTATCCTGAGGGCAGGAACCAGAGGGGAGAAGCAGCCGTGCAGACCACCGTCGTGACCAGCGCCTCCGTGGCCCCCATCATTGCCAGCAAGCCAGGTCTCTCCTCGTCGACCCCCGAGCTCGAGCAGCCGACTCTCATCAATCCACGGCTGCAGGCCCTGAACCGACTGCTGGCCTCGTGCTGGCGAGACGATGCCGAACTGGTCCAGAGCCTGAAGTGCGAGGGCAAGGGGCTGGTTGCTTCCCTCAGCGGAGCGGCCTCCGGCGTGATGGGCCCACTGCTCCGCGGGGCTGGCAAGCTGACCGGAATGTTGGGGTGGGGGGTCCAGGAGCCCGAAACGCCCTCCGAGCAGCTCGACAACGTCGAGCAGGGTAGCGTCGGGAACTGCGGCGCCATCAGCGTGATCAAGGCCATGCAGCACAACTGGGGGCGTAAGGCCGCTGAGGTCCGCAAGGCCGAGGACGGCTCGGTACAGGTCAAGATGCGCGACGGCTACGAGGTGAAGCTGACTCCCGAGCAGCTCGCGCAGGCCCGCCTGGCCTCTCGGATCGGGGGTGACGACCCGCGCGCCGTCGAGCAGGCGGTGACCTTGATGGCCGCCGCCGCCCAGCGCTATGCTCAGGAGAAGGGTGTCAGCTATGAGGAGGCACTGGCCTTCCTCAACGGCAATCGCTGGCCGGACGAGGTGGCCGGCTACTTCGGAGTGCAGGCCCGGTCGGTCGACAGGAGCACATTGGACGGCAACGGCCTGGCCATCGTGAGCACTTCCAGCCACGCCGCGCTGGTCATGCGCACTCCCGATGGCTCGCTGATTCAAGATGACCACGGCATGCCGGTGGACTACACCGGTGAGGTGGTCTCCAACGGGCGGGACACGGGAGAGGCCCAGGTGGCCTTCGTGATCGTGGACGTGGGGGCCGACGAGGACGAGAAGGTCAAGGGGATCGGCCTGCGACGCTTTCTGGGCATGCTCGCGGCGGGCCTTCGCTCGGTGGCCAACGGACGTCCCGGTGAGGGAGCGCCCACCGGCTCCAACGGTCAGGGCCCGGAGATCGCCCAGGTGGCGGAATCGGATGCCGTGGTGCAGGCCAGCGAGGTGGTCGAGGCCGCCGAGAACGGCACCACCCAGGACGTTCAGGTAGCCGGGCAGCACGAGGCCCAGGCGGCCGAGTCCCACGAGCAGGCGGGCCGCTGCGAGCTGCACGCCGAGCAGGCCGAGGCGGGGGCTGTGGAGCTCGAGCAGCAGGCCGACGAGGTCGAGACCGGCGAGCGTCACCAGACCTTTTACCGCAATGATCGAGTTCAGGGTCTGGAAGCTCAGATGCGCCTCACTCTCGGCCAGATCGCCAGCTGCCAGAAGGAGCTCGGGCTGGTGCGCCAGAGGATGAGTCAGGTGCGCACCAGCTTGCGCGAGCTCGAGGCCGAGCGCGACCGCCTGGCCAACCAGGATTTCCTGGGTCAGCTCGAGGAGATCGAGCGGTTGGACAACCTCAATTACAGCGCTCGCAACTCGCTCATCGGCGATCAGGAGACGGCCCGCAAGCTCGAGCTTGAGCTCGAGAGACTCCTCAAACTTAGCCAGAAGGCCGACACCGACTACGACCAGCTGAGCGACGAGTCTAAAGCCGAATCGCGCGGGGCCCGTCTTCGCCTGGAGTCAGCCAATCTGCGGCTGGAGGCAAGAAACGCTCGCCAGACTGCCGCCGGAGAGCTCGCGCGCCCGGAGCTGCGCGAGCTGTGGAGCAGCCTGGCCGACCCCGATGGCCTGGTGGATGCGGCCGAGCGCCGTACCGAGCAGGTCAAGGGTCGCGAGTATCAAGCCGCCCGGGGCATCCAGACCAACCTCGACTTCTTGAGCGGCTACGGGGGCCGGCTCGAGCGCACTCCGGTGAACGGCAACACCACCGCCGAGCGAGCCCTGGGACGCGTGCAGGTGGCCGTCAGCTGGCTGCAGCCCGACTCTAGGGAACCACGAAAGGGCTCTCCAACGTAAGGCTGGTGCCGCTGCGCTTGTCGGTGACGAAGAGGCGCAGGCGGTAAGTGCCTGGCACCGTGGTGGGCATGGTGAGCTTGCGCGCCACCGTCAGCTCGCTGCCCAGGGGCTGGCGCACATCGAAGCTGGCCAGCGCGGGAGCCACGTTGTCGCCGCGCGGATCGCGTACCGAGCGCTGCTCTTGAATCCAGTAGCCCGTGTTGTGCGGGAAGGCGCCCTGCACCGAGTAGCTGTACTCCACCTCCACCTCGCCGGGGCCCAGGGGGCGGCAGGTGACGAGCAGGGTGCTTCCCTCCGAGAAGCTGGTGGCCGGCAGGTTGGAAGCTACCGGCAGTCCGCGCGCTGCGCTGAAGCTGCGAAACAGGCTGGCGGCCCCGAACATGGGGTCGGCGCAATTTCGCACCAGCGAGCGGCCCACCACCAGCGATGGGTTGCCGGCCGGAGAGTTCTGCACCACCAGGAACGCCGGTAGAGCCTCGGCCGAGAAGCCCAGGCGGGCATACTCTTGCTCGGTCAGAAAGTCGGATGTGACGCCGATGGCCGGGAGATCGGCGAAGGTCAGCCCGTGCTGGGCTCGCAGCCGATCTACCTGGCTCACGCCCGAAGCACGGCGGCTCGCGTCATCATCCACCACCAGGGCGTAGACCTGCTCGGGAGAGCCCAGGGCCAGCGGTCCGGCCAGATTCTCGGGCACGGCCAGCCCGCGCCACTGGGCCCAGCGCGCCACGATGACCTGGGCGGCCAGATCGTAGCGATACACCTTTCGCATGATGATGGGAGGCTCACCCACCACCTTCTCGGGATTGCCGAACGAGGACATCTTGACCAGGGCGATCACCGGCAGCGACTCGGGCGAGAAGCCCAGGATCGAATAGTCCCGTTTAGTGAGCTGGTCGCGCCGGGCGAAGACAATGGGCACCTGGCCCTCGCTGAACCCGTTCGAGTCGCGCACCTGCTTGACCAGATCGGACACCTCGTCGAGCCGGGTGGCGTCGCTCATCACCACCATGATGACGGTGCGATCGCTCAGAGGCGCGGCCAGCGCCGGGAGCAGCAAGAGCAGCCAGAGGAAGACAACCCGCATGGCCGGGCTACTTCGTATTCCAGCTGCGTCCGCCTCCCCCTGACGGGGGATAGTAGACCGGCGGGGGCGGCGGCACGTAGACCGGCTCGCGATAGACGGGCGGGGGCGGGGGAGGAGGCAGCTCCTCGAGAGCCAGCTTGACCGGCTCCAGGCCTGGCTTCACTGAGAGCTTGCGGCTGAGAGACCGGTGGCCCTGCCGGCTGGCTCGCAGGATGTACTCCCCGGGAAGGGCCTTCAGCTCCAGCCCCCCCCTGGGCACCACCTGCTCGGAGTGCTTCTTACCCTGCGCGTCGAGCAGGGCCACCCGCGCCGGCGGAGGAGTGACCAGCACCCGGAAGACCACCGGGGCGAGCGCGAGCTTAACACTCAGCTCCAAGGGCTTGCCCTCCTCCACGGTGAGGGTGCGCTCTTCGGCCTGGTAGTGCGGGTGGGAAACCTTCAGGCGGTGCGTTCCGGGCCAGAGCTCGAGCGGGCCCTCGACCGGCTTGCCCTCCAGCTCGACCCTGGCCCCGGGGGGCAGCACCGAGAGCCTGACCGGCACCCGGGCGGTGGGTGGTCCCTGCAGCTCAATGGGCGGCAGGGCCGCCAGCTGCACCGGGGCCCGGCGCTGGAGCCACCAGGAGGAGGAGCCAGCCAGGCAAGCCACCAGCAGAATCAGCAGAGGCAGCGCCAGCGAGCGCTTGCGGGGCTCCAACTCCTCGAGGATGATGGCCAGCTCGCGCTGCTGGGCCGAGCCCTCCTCGGCCAGGCGGTAGGCCCTGCGGTAAGCCGAGAGGGCCTCCTTGCGCCGGCCTTCCAGCTCGAGCTTGGAGGCCAGCATCATCTGGAACCGGGCCGTGTTGGAGTCATTGGCCGGGCCGGTCCCTCCTGTCCCGGACGAATCGCTCTGTGCCAACCCCGGTCCTGCCGCAGACGAGTCGGGGCTCTGTGTCGGGCCCGGTCCTGACGCAGACGAGTCGCTGTCCGGCGCCAAGGCTGGCCCTGCCGGGGACGAAGCGGCGTCAGGCCCGACCACCGATGACGAGCCACCCTGGACGGGCCGCCCCAGGCCCGTATTTGCCGCGGTCGAGTCACTGCTCTGGGCTGGCTGCGCCAGGCCTGGCTCGACCGCGGACAAATCGCCGCTCTGCACCAGGCCGGTCCGTGCCGTCTGGACGGCTGAGGTGGAGCCCACACTCAGGCTGGCCAGCAACCCGCGCGAGACTTCCTCCAGGCTGGGCCGGTCGTCCGGTTTCTTGGCCAGCAGCCGCACGATCAGATTGTCCAGCTCGGGCGTTACCCCGGGAGGCTCCGGCTGGGCCCGCACGTGGCGCTCGAGCAGCTCGAACTCGGTGCGCCCCTGGAAGACCGGTCGGCCGGCGAAGGCTTCATACAGGCAGGCACCCAGCGCATAGAGATCGGAAGCGGGCGAGGCCTCGCCCGCGGTGATCTGCTCGGGAGCAAGATAAGAGAACGTGCCCACCAGCGCCCCCTCGGAGGTGAGGCGAGAGCTCGAGTCGGTGGCCCGCACCAGCCCCAGGTCGGTCAACCGGGCCTGACCGTCGGCTCCGATCAGCACGTTCTCGGGCTTGAGGTCACGGTGGATCAGCCCCCGAGCATGCAGCTCGGCCAGGCCCCGGCACAGGCCCACGAAGAGCAGGAGTAACTCGTTTCGCTCGCGGGGCTGGCGGAGGTAGGCGCGCATGTCGCCGCCCGAGACGTACTCGAGCACCAGGAAGGCGCGCCCTTCGTGAGTTCCCTGGCCGTAGAAGCCCACCACGTTGGGATGGCGTACCCGCTCTAGCTCGCGGGCCTCGCGCTGGTAGCGCTCGCTCAGCTCGGGGGTCCAGGCCGACTCAAGCAGCACTTTTACCGCCACTTCGCGGCCGAGCTCCCGGTCGTGGGCCCGGTAGACCTCTCCCATAGCGCCGCGGCCCAACAACTCGATCACCTCGAAGCGGTCGGGAAGCTGCTCATCCTCGAAGCGTAGTTTTCTGCGCACCCCACCTGGATCTTCCGGGCCCGATCAGGAAGGGCCTCCCTGGCCGCGCTCGCGGCGCTTGATCTGGGTGCCGCCCACCACCACGCGGTCTTCCCGCTCGGCCACTCCCGGCGAGGCTGGCAGGCTCGGGGGCGGAGCCACCAGAGCCAGCGCCTGCTCCACCGTGCTTCCTGACTGGCGGTGTTTCTTAAATGCCTGAGCCAGCTCGTGGAAGCGCTCGCCGTCGCTCCCGTCATGGCGCAGGACCGAGGCGGCCTGCACCGCGTCGAGCAGGGCAAGGCCCACCAGAGATGGATCTTTTTCGGTCAGCACGATCTCGAGACTGTCGGCCAGTTGGCGAGAATCGGCGTCCTTCAAGCGCGAGGAAATCTCGCCCCCCCAGCTGCTCAGACCCTCCCGCCAGGCCGTTAGACTGGCCGGAGGCCCTGGCGTGAAGCCCGGGAAGCTCAGCAGCTCGTCGTCGAAGGGCAAGAGCATGCGCAGCACCTTCATCCGGTGCGCTTCGTCCGAGCCGCCCTGAGCCAGCCTCTCGGTCATCAGCGAGCGTAGCTCGGAAGTCAGCAAGCGCTGATCCTGACGATTAGCGACCAGCACAAGCTCCACGCCCTCGGCCAGGCGCGGGTTGGAGCCGGCTAGCAGAGCGGCCAGGGCAAGCTCCGGCGAGCCGGGCGTCAGCTTGAGACGGTCGGCCAGGCGATCCTGATCGGCGGCGGACATGCCCGCCAGATGCTCGCGAAGAGAGTCGAGCGTGCCCTCGAAGCGCCGATCGGTCGCCATGCGGGCCACCCGGGCCAGGTCCTCGGGGGTGCCAGAGGCCAGTTGGCGGGCCACCGAGCGCGCCCTGTAGGGGGCCAGGAAGACGTCCTGCCGGCCCTGGTGCGTTTCGAGCAGAGGCTCCACCAATTCGGCGATGGTCGGGCTGTGGCGCAGCGAGAGCAGGGCCAGGGCATTGCGAGTGCGCACCGGCAGCTCCTCCCACTTGTCGCTCGTCAGTCGCTTGGGCAGCTCCAAGAGCAGGTCCTTCTCGAGCTCGGGGTGCTCGAGCAGCTGCTGCAGGCTGGTAATCCACTCGTCGTGCTTGCTGCCCAGGCCGAAGGCCAGGGTCAGGTCGGCGTCCGGCCCGCTCACGAAGTGCTCGCGCAGGGCCAGCTTGACCGGGAGGTGGCCGCCGAACCCGTCCGGGAGCGTGCAGTCCTTCAGTTGTGGCAGGGCGGCCACCAGGCAGCGGAGCGACTCGGTGCGCTGTCCGTTCCAGTCCCAGGGCAGGTGGATCATCCCCTGGTGGAGAGGGTAGAACCAGCTCAGGACAAAGTCTTTCTGCTCGGCATCGAGCTTATGCCCCTTGCGGATGGCCCCCTCGAGCAGCTTCCAGCGCTCGGCTCCCGGGGGGCGAGGCCGGTCGTTCATCACCTTCAGAAGCTCGGGTCGCCGCTCGCACAACTGGCCCAGCCATTTGGGGCCATGTCCGTCGTCGAGGAAGTCCTGCGCCAGCATGGGGCCCAGGTGATCCACCACCGGCCAGTCGGGGAAGCTCTGGGCCATGCTCTGGTAGAGGTCGAAGCCGTATACGCCGGTGTAGCGCAGCCGATCGTCGATGCCCCGCTCCACCCAGCTCTGGGCCAGGCCCAGCCAGGCCTCCCGGTGGGGCTCGAACATGGACTTCAGAGCTGGCTTCGAGCCCGCTCGCTCCACCAGTTTCTGGGCCTTGTCCAGGTGGCCATAGGGCTTGCGGGCCAGCTCGGCCACCAGCTCTCCTCCCAGCGCCTCGAGGCGCTGGCGGGGCAGGGTCTCCAGCTCGTCCAGCCGGTCCAGCCACTGCATGATCTCGGGGTTGGGGCGGTCTTGGGTGAAGTCGATGATGCCATCGCGCACCCGGTGGGCCTGGCCCAGATCCCCCTTCCCCCGAACTCCCCATTGCACCAGGCGTTGCTCGGCCAGGTCGGCTTTGCAGGGAACGTCGCGGTAAAGGTGCAGACAGAAGCGGATGGACAGATCGGTGGGCTCGAGCCGGTCGAGCAACTCGGTGACGCGCTGGTCGGCCACCTCCTCGGGGGCTTGAGCGAGCAGGAAATCGATAGCCTCGTAGGTGCCGTTGACCCGGTCCTGACGCTCCATCTCGGACATCTTGGAGCGTCCCAGCTCCTGGGACGCCTGGCGGTAGGCGGTCACCACCGCCCCGTCGCGGTGGTTGGCCCAGCGGGGCTCGAGCTCTCTGACCGAGCCGTCGCGGGCAAAGAGCTCATTGGCCAGGGCGAAGAAGCTCTCGCGCTCGGCTCGCCGACCGGGGCCGACGGCAGCCTGCAAGCTCGATCGAGTGGGCAGGGCGGGGCGGGCCTCGGAGGGAGCAAATCGGTCTGGCCCCCGCTTCTTGGAACGCGCGGAGGCCACTGGCAACCAGGCCAGCCCGGGGGCAGACACAATCATACGCGCAGAGTGTGCCCTCTCGGACTGAAAAAATGCTTACCGGTCTCCCGCCAGGGCATAGTTGATGGCCCCACCGGCCAGCGGGATGGCGGCGTTCAGGGCCACTGACCGCCAGTTGCCCGAGAGCAGGCTGAGGCCCACGTTCACGCCCCCCCCGTCCCAGGGCCCCGCTTAACGCTTTGTGCCAGGATGTGAACTGCGCTCCACCTTGCTCGGGCGGCCAGCCAGACGCTCAAGCTGCAGGCGCACCTCGCGCAGGCCTTGCTCGAGCTCCTCCAGCCGCTCCAGGGCCAGCTCCAGCTCGCCCCGGGCGGGAGCCTCCACCAGTCCCTCCACGGCGTGCAGGCCGCGCCGGGGCAACCGGTCGGAGAGCTCGGCCCAGAGCGAGGGCGTGCCGCAATTTTGGCAGTGCATCTGGCCGGGGGGGATCAGGTTGAGACAGGGCCGGGACATGCCCAGGTAGGCGTCCTCCAACTCGCCGGTGCACTGCGATGTCTCCAGCTGGTAGCCGCACTCGCTGCAGTGGGCGGCCTCGGCGGCATGCTCGCGGGCGCCGCAGTGAAGGCAGATGTCCAGCCTTCCGGTGTTGGGGTTCCAGGGGATGAAGCGGTTTTCATCCTCGTCGAAGAGACGAGCCACGGGAGTGCCCAGAACCTGGGCCAGGCGATAGAGCAAACGGGGTTTGAGCGAGCGCTGACCGCTCTCCCACTCAGCCACCATCTCGGGGGGATAGCCCACCCCGGCGGCCAGCTCGGACAAACTCCAGCCGCGCGCCTCGCGGGCCTGGCGCAGGCGCTCACCCAGGCGCTGGTCGTCGAACTCCATGCGGCCAGGTTCTGCTTCCTACGGTGAGTTCCCCTGGGCGACCAGCTCCAGGCTGTCGGTGACCGGCTCGATGCGGCCGTCCGGAAAGAGCCGTCCGGCCACCCGGAACTCCACCCCCGAGCGAAGTCCATCGGGGAAAGGGTCGAAGTTGACGGTGACATCTCGAGGCGCGGGCAGGGGCTCGTCGGGCCCCTGGGGGGTGAGCCGGCTGAGGCTCAACACTCGGGCCAGCACCTCGGCGAAGTGCCAGTCGAGATGACCGGCGTACTGGTGGTCGCCCTCGTACTCGCCCGTCTCCTCGCGCAGTCGGAGCACCCGTCCGTGCAGCCAGATCGGGGTCGTGCCAGGTTTCTCCACCAGCTTGCAGAGCCGGGGCCAGCGCAGCGAGAGCACTACCAGATGTAGTCTTTGGCGATCTTGCGCAGCCGGTGCCCCGACAGCACGTGAAAGACGCGGATTTTCTTGAGGCTGACCGGCGAGAGCTGCCCGATAGGCAGGTAGACGATCTTGCGGTTGAGCCGACTGGCCAGGGTTCGGAAGTAGGTGCGCGGCGGCTTGGCGGACACGTAGGCCACGTGCTTGTCCTCGGAATACTCAAGGCCCGCCAGCAGCAGCATTTCGGCCTTGGTCTTGCATTGCTCGCGATAGAACGGATCGCTCCAGACATCGAGCAGCCGGCGGGGAGGGTAGGTGAGCATCAAGCCACCATACTCGCAGCGGGCGATGCCCGGGCCCACGATCTTGGCCTGAGCGGGGGTGGCGTAGAAGGCCATGTCCGATTCCTGGGCGTGCTCGCCATGCCAGGTCATCTTCCAGGGAAAGCGTCGGTCGTCCAGGTCTTCATCGAAGATCAGCACCACCGAGCCGGTTCCGCCCTGGATTTTCTGCGTCTCGCGCACGTAGAGCTGCTTGCCGTCGGCCCAGTTGCGGATGGTCTCGCGCATGTCCAGCCCGTCGAGCAGGCTCGAGGTGAACGGCTCCACCCGGGTGCGCTCCTCGCTGAGCACCGTGATGGCCTTCTTCTGTAGATAGCGGCCGTAGTCTTCGATGATCACGTCCTCGGGGGGGTACGAGCAGATGGTGCCCTTCTTGAAATCCTCGCTCCATTCGCCGGGATTGCCCTCCTTCTTACGCGACTTGATGGGCAGGGGACGCTCGCGCAGCCGGGGGATGCGGCGATGGAACCAGATGGTCTCGAAGCGCATACGGCGCCCGCCCACGTTGATCTCGTCGCCCTCCATGGAAATGGTTTCGTATTTTCCGGTCTCATCCACCCAGGGATAGAACAGGCCCAGCTCCCAGAGCTCCCAGGCGTAGTTGTCGTCGGCCACCCCGCGAGCCCCCACGACGGACTGATACAGGGTCGGCAGAATACCCCCGGTCAGGGTGCAGTAGTTGCGAGTGAACTGCAGCATGACCCGCTTCTGCCACTTCTTGAGCTGCTCACCGGTGTTGTCCTCATAGTGGCGCCCTGAGATCTCCCACAGGGCCAGCAGCAGGCGGTGACGGTCGAGGTAGCCGTCGGCGCTCCAGTACTGCTCGACCAGCCTGGCAAATGTCTTGCGAAGCTCGCGTTTGCGGTCCTTGCACGTCTTGAAGGTGAAGACTCGCATCAGGTGTCGGGGCACCTGCGGGGCGTTCTCCAGCTCGGCTGGACGTTCGAGCGGCCCTTCGAGTAAGGAGCTCACATCCAGCTGGCGTTCCTTGAGCTCTTGCAGCTTGAGTGCCAGCAAACGTTTGAGCTCCTGGGCCCAGTGGGGGTCTCTCTTGGCAGCCTTCTGCTCCTTGGGGGTCATGCCCAGCAGCCGCTCGAGTGACTGGATGGCATCCTTGCGCTCGATTTGCTCGAGTCGTGACGAGCTGGCGGGGACGGGCGGTTCTTTGACCTGGGGCGGCTCCCAGGCCTCGTCGGGTCCGAAGCCGTTGCGGGCGATCTGGTAAGCGGTGGCGCAGAACGGGGTGTCCATGCCCAGCATGCTGTACATCGCCTCGTGGATGTTGTAAAGCTCGACCTGGTCGTGGCGCTCGTGGTGGCCAGGTCGGCCCGTGCCCGCCTGGAGGTGCTCGAGAATGCGGGCCGCGTGGGCCATGCCGCAGACGAGCAAGAGCGAGCCCTGGTCGAGCTGACGCTCGATCTCGTAGGCCATGTGAGCCTCGCGCAGCGCGTCCTCGGGGGCCCGGGGGGCGTTAGCGGCGGCCTCGTGGTAGGCGTTCCAGTATTCCTCCAGGCCGATACGGTAGACGGCATAAGAGTCGGGCATGGGCTCGAAAATTTGGGGATACTGCACTGCCAGGTCCACAAAGTGGAGTGGAATGTCGCGCTCGAGCGCCGAGCGAGCGGCTTCGGTGAAGGCATCGCACGGGTCTACCGGCATGAACTCGGGGGCCTCCTCGCTGCCGTAGACCAGCACCGACAGGTAGGGGAGCCGCCCGACCGCTTCCAGGAATCGTTCGCGCAGGAAGGGCGCCAGCTCGATGGCGATCTGGGCCGGTTGGAAAGCGCGGATCGCCTGCCGGACCGCCAGGGCGAACTCCAGCTGGTAGTGGCAGACCGGAACGATCAGGACCTTGCCGTGCTTGAGGGCAAAGGGCTCACGGCCCATACACCAGCGCCTCTTCTCCCAGCACCTGGCTGATCGCTCGCTTGAGAGCCACGGGGGGCTCCAGGCCTAACTCGCGGCCGATCTTCCCGGCATAGCGGGCGATGTTGATGCCGTCGCGCACCGAGTAACGCTCGTCAGCCCGGTGCGCCCGCTGCAGGAAGTCGGCCACGTAGGTCAGGACAGCCAGGTCCATGAAGGGCAGGTTCTCTTGCAGGATGGAAAGCTCTTCGTCCTTGTCGGGGAAATCGACCAGAATCTGCGGCTGCAGGCGCGAGTGGATGTACTCGGGCAGCTCGAAGGTGGATGAGTCGTCATTCATGGTGGCGCAGAAGCGGAACTCGGGGTGAGCCTTGACCTTGATGCCGGCCACCAGGGACTCGACGTAGCGGCGAGCATCCAGCAGAGGCGCCAGGGAGGCCCACGACTTCTCGCTCATGCGGTTGCCTTCGTCCAGGATCAGCACCCCGCCGCGCACCATGGCCGTGACCACGGCACTGGCTACGTAGCGGATCGACTGCTCGGCAGAGACCACGGGCGCGATGATCAGGTCCTCCGGCCGGGTGTCCATGGTAGCCTGAAACAGGTAGACCTCGCGCCCCATCTTCTTGCCGGCGGCGTAGGCCAGGGTTGTCTTGCCCACTCCCGGTTTGCCCAGCAACCGCGGGTTGAGGGGCAGGTCGCGCTGCTCGAGCACCACCCAGGAGGCGAGCAGCTGTGCGATCAGGTCGTCTTGCCCGACCCACTTGATGGGCAGTTCGTCGGGGTGGGTCAGGTGGAGGGTGACTCCGTCAATCTCGACGGTCTGGACAGTGGATTTCTCGGCCGACATGGGACTCCTTTGTCTTGGCTCGCAAGCTCGCTGCGCGCATTGGCCCGCTACGCAAGCAGGTGGGGCTCTACTCTGCATTATTTCCCCATGGGTGGAATCCTCCCCTGGGAAGGAATCCCCGTTCATAGGACGGAACAATAACAGCGGGGCACGCAACTGCTCCTCCCGCTGCACCTGCGTTTCTTGGCCGGAATGGGGTGCAGCTCGCTTTT
>CAYYHB010000088.1:0-19194 GCA_964471395.1 uncultured Burkholderiales bacterium
GTTAACTAATTGTAAAACGAGCGTCCCACGGCCTTTGCCACCTCCTCGGACCGCTGCATCAGCTCGGCGAAAGCTTCGAGACTGAGTGCCTGTGCGGCATCAGAGACGGACCGGTCCGGGTCGGGATGGGTCTCCACGATCAGCCCATCGGCTCCCGCCGCGATGGCAGCCAGGGCCAGTGAGGGCACCAGGACGCGATCGCCGGCTGCATGGGAAGGGTCAACGATGACCGGAAGGTGGGTGAGCCGTTTGAGCACCGGAACGGCACTGATGTCCAGGGTGTTTCGGGTGGCCTGCTCGAAGGTGCGAATGCCCCGCTCGCAGAGCATGACCTGAGAGTTCCCCTTGGACAGGATGTACTCGGCTGACATCAAGAGCTCTTCCAACGAGTTCATCATGCCCCGCTTGAGCAGGACCGGCACTCGACATCGTCCCAACTCCTGGAGAAGGGCAAAGTTCTGCATATTGCGAGCCCCCACCTGAATCACGTCAGCGTAACGCGCCACCAGTTCCACGTCACCCGTGGTGAGGCACTCGGTCACGATGCGCAGGCCCGTGCGGCTCTTCACCTCGGCCAGCAACTCCAGGCCCTTGGGCCCCAGACCCTGAAAGCTGTAGGGAGAGCTGCGGGGTTTGTAGGCTCCCCCCCGTAGGAAGGGCACCTTATTGGCGGTCAGCACCTCGGCCACGGCCATCAACTGGGCGTGGCTCTCGACCGCGCAAGGCCCGGCCATCATGGCCAGGCGCGAGCTCCCCACCGGCACGCCGCTGATGTGAAATAGACTGTCTTCTGGGCGAAACTCACGGCTGGCCAGCCGGTAGGGCCGGCTGGCAGGGAAGATGCGCTCCACCCCCTCCATGGTGCCCAGCCGTGCCTTGACGGGATCGCTCTCGCCGCTCAGCATACAACCGATGACCGTCTGATGCTCGCCTCGAGACAGGTGCGGCTGCAATCCCAGCCCCTCGATCTCCTTGAGAACCGCGCCGATCTGGCGCACGGGGGCGTCTTTTTCCATCACCACGATCAGCATGTCAATCCTCGCAAGTAAGCCTCCAGGTCTTCACCCCGCTCCAGCCGCTCAAGCAGAGCGCTGCCCACAATGACGCCGCGAGCCTGGCGGGTAACCTGTCGAACCTGCTCCGGAGTCGAGATGCCAAAACCCACGCAGACCGGAACCCCGGAGCTAGCGACCGCCCGGGCGACCAGCTCGTCCAGGTTCTCGGCCAGTTGGCCCCGGCTTCCCGTTACGCCTCGCACCGAGACCAGATAAAGAAAACCTCGACTGCGCTGGCCCAGCAGCTCCAGACGTCGATAGGGAGTGGTGGGGGTCGCCAGTTGGATCAGATCGATCCCGGCCTTCTGACTGACCTCCTCCAGCTCCTCGGATTCCTCCAGGGGGAGATCGGGCACGATCAGGCCCACCCCGCCGGCAGTTGCCAGATCCTGACAGAACCGCTCGTATCCCCGCCGATAGACAAGATTGGCGTAGGTCATGGCCACGGCCGGGAGCCCACTCCGGTCAACCGCCTGACGGGTGAGCTCGAGCGCGCGCTCGACCGTGACGCCGCCTTCCAGCGCCTGTTGCGAGGCTCGCTGGATGGTAGGCCCGTCGGCCACCGGGTCGCTGAAAGGGATGCCCACTTCGAACAGAGGGCAACCCGCCCGGCCAGCCGCCGCAGCCGCTTCCAGAAAAGCCTCGTCGTTTGGCCAACCGGCCGTCAGATAAGGGATCACCGACCTCTCCGGCAGGCTGATCACGTAGCGTTCCCCAGCAAACGCTGCACCTCGGCGACGTCCTTGTCACCTCGACCGGACAGGCAAACCAGCAAGTCCTGGTCCGGGGCCAATCGAGGGGCTTCGCGCTGGCACCAGGCCAGGGCGTGAGCCGACTCGAGGGCGGGCACGATGCCCTCCATCCGGGCCAGGAGCAAGAACGCGTCCAAAGCCTCCTGGTCGGAGACGGCCACATACTCCACCCGCCCGCTGTCTTTCCAGTAGCTATGCTGAGGGCCGACCCCGGGGTAGTCCAAGCCGGCCGACACCGAATGGGTCGGCAGAACCTGACCCTGAGCATCCTGCAACAAATAGGTGAGGGCTCCGTGCAAAATTCCCGGCTCTCCCGAGCTGAGTGAAGCGGCGTGTTGGCCCGGACCGGTGCCAGTGCCGCCGGCTTCCACCCCCACCAGGCGCACTCCGTTCTGCTCGGCGAAGTGGGCGAACATCCCCGCCGCATTGGAGCCCCCGCCCACGCAGGCCACCACCAGGGAGGGCGGACGACCGAGCTGAGCAGACGCCTCCCGGCCGATCACCGCCTGAAAGTCGCGCACCAACGTGGGGAATGGATGAGGCCCCACCACCGAGCCCAGAATGTAGTGGGTGTCATCAACCGTGGCCACCCAATCGCGCATGGCCTCGTTGGTGGCATCCTTGAGGGTGCGAGAGCCCGATTCCACGCTCACCACCTGGGCGCCCAGAAGCTGCATGCGATAGACGTTGAGGGCCTGCCTTCGCACGTCCTCGGCACCCATGTAGACTACGCAATCCAGGCCAAACCGGGCACAGACGGTAGCGGTGGCGACACCGTGCTGGCCAGCGCCGGTCTCGGCCACGATGCGAGCTTTGCCCATCCGACAGGCCAATAGCGCTTGACCCAGACAGTTATTCAGCTTGTGCGAGCCAGTGTGGTTCAGGTCTTCGCGTTTGAGCCAGACCCGGGCTCCACCCCAGTGAGCGGTAAGCCGCTCAGCCGGATAGAGAGGCGTCGGGCGACCGCCAAACAGGCTCAGATGGGCTGATAGCTCGCTCCAGAACGATTCGTCGTCGCAAGCCTGAGCATACCCGTGCTCCAGTTCTTGGAGCGCGGTAATCAGGGTTTCCGGAACGTACCGCCCGCCGTAGGCGCCAAATCGGCCCCGGGGGTCGGCTACCTGCGAGCGCACTGGGCCTACGGGTAACTGCATTGGAGCGGTTTCGCCTCATGGCCAGCAGGGCCTTCTTCTCATTGAAGGCTTTCGGACCGTATGCTACACTTTCACTATGTTCCAGGATCGGCGCCGTGGCTATAACTTCCTGGAGATTATGGTCACCAGCCTGATCTTCTCGACCATCATTCTGAGTCTGACCAGCGTCTGGATCACGCACGCGCGCTCGGTTGCCAAGGCCCGCACCCGGATGGCGGGAAACTTCCTGGCCGAGCGCCAGATGGAAGAGTGCCTGGCCCGTGGTTTCTTTGGGGTTGAGGGGATGGACAACACCAGTGACCCCGACACCGAAAAAGAGTTGATCATGAAAACTACCCTGCGGGGATACGAAAACGATTTCATCTACCACTACCACATCAAGGTCACCACCATCGACCCTGACCGCAAGTCGATCGAGGTCCGTGTCACCTGGACCGAGTCCAATGAGCTGCGGGAGGTTCGCATTGAATCGCTGCTATCCCGCGCGGGCTAAACCTTCACGCGCCACCAGCCTGTTTGAGATGCTGGTGGCCACCTTCTTGCTCAGCCTCATCATGTTGACCATTCACACCATCTTGATGTACGGAATCAACTACTACCGAACCCAGAGCGCGACCATCGACGTGCAGCAGAGCGCCCTGATCGCCATGTCAGCCCTGACCAACGAGCTCGTAGAGTCCAATCCTGGCAGCATGCTCACGGACATGAATCCCCCCATCGTTGGCATCGTTTTCGGCTCGCCCCGCGATCAGACCGGCCAGGTCAATTATTCTGACACCAAGCTTCAGTGGAGCAAATTCGTGTGCTACTATCTAGATGTGGTGAACGATATCCCCTGCTTGATGCGGACCGAGAGGCCCATCTCGGAGTTTCCAGGCACGGGCTCTGGCTCTTTCCCTCCGCCGATTTCAACCGCCTGGGATGCCGAGTTCTTCCGCAACACGGCCGGTAACAGAGCCCGGATTGTGGCCCGCCATATCACCCGGCTCGAGTCCACCCAGAGCTTTCCGCTTCCGATTCTCATCGAAGCCTCGGTGTATGATCGCTACCAGTTTAAAGTTGAGCTCGAAACCAAAGTGACCCCCAAGAACTGAGGTGCGGCCCGTGACAAAAAGGCGAAAAGGCTCCCTGCTGGCGGTGGCCATCCTGACCACCTCGATTCTTGTCCTGCTGGTGGCCATCATCGGCTCGAGCACGATCTTCCATATGCAAAACACCACCCAGGTGGGAGGCAAGAAGGAAGCTCGCTATATTGCCTACTCGGGCATTCAGGAGGCCATGGCCCGGCTGCTGGCCGATGAGGCCACCTGTGATCGCTGGCCTTACACGTTCGATGGCACAATGCCAGGGGACGCGTCCCTGCGCTATGAGGTCGCTGTGTGGAGCAACATCACCGGAGCGAGTCCCAAAACGGTACCAGGGACCTCCAAGAACGTCCCTGGCGGAGCGGCCTACATCGACTCCACAGGCTATCGAGAGGGTAGCAGCGGTCCGCGCACCAAGATCGTGGGCGGCATGGCGGGACTGGCTATGAAGAACAAGCCTGTGTTCGACCAGGCAGCCTATGGAGATCTGTTCGTGGGTCTGGCCAACGGGAGTTGGACTGATAGTTATGACTCGTTTGGTGGCTACTGGGGGCCTCCGTCGAGCGCTCCCTCGGGCGTGACTTGGACCGGCAGTGGGAATAGCGGCGGAAACAACAGCGGAGGCGGAAACAACAGCGGCGGCGGGAACAACAGCGGTGGCGGCAACAGTGGTGGCAGCGTCATCGTCGGCGAGGGCACCGTGGCCAGCGCGGGATATATCGAGCTGGGCAGCGGCGTCTGGGTGGACGGAAACGCCGAGCTGTCCCCGGTCGCCAAGCTGAACGAGCTCTTCGCAGGTAGTTCTTCCGGTTCGACCACAGGCTCGACCAGCGGGGCGGCCACAAGCGGTTCTGCCACCACGGGAGGAGCCACGGGACTTTCGGCCGGAGGAACCACCGGCAGCAGCGGTGACCCGGATCGGGTTCGCCTGGAGGGGGGAGTGATGACCGGCACCACCAAGACGGCTTCCGAGCCGACCGTCGTGCCAGGCTTCCGGGCTCCCTACCAGAAGACCGACCTCGACCCCGACATCAACACGGCCACTCTTCCGCGCAGCACGGGCGGCGGCGGCGGCGGGAACAACAACGACGATGACGGACCGGGCAACAACGGCCCTCCGCCCCCCCCCCCTCCCCCCCCCTCAGGCGAGCTTCCACCCAACACCACTTACAAGAACGTGACCGTGCCTCCGGGTGACCGGGTCAAGCTCAAGTCCGGCACCTACTACATTTCCAATACCTTCAGCTCGGACGGGGCCGAGATCGAGATCGATGCTTCCGGAGGACCGGTCATCCTCTACGTCGGCTACCAGATGAACCTGAAGAACACCAACATCCTCAACCTCAACCCCCGCGATCTGCAGATCTACTTCACCGATGAGGTTCCCGAAGAGGTTCTGGCAGCCTCGGGGACGGCCGCAACCGGCGGCGCGACAACGGGACACGGATTGACCGGGGGAGAGCCGACGGAAGGAGGTGCCGCTGCCCTGAACCCCGGCTCTCTGTTCAACGTCGAGGGAGGCAGCGGCACGTTCGTGGCGGCAGGCAAGGATACCACCGTCACGCTCAAGAGCACCGAGGTCTTCGGCTCGGTGGTAGGCCAGGTGGTCACCGCCAATGCCAGCAGCATTCACTACGACAAGACGCTCAAGGGGATGCCTCTGGGCGGCGTGTCGGACTGGATCCTGGAAGGTCTGCACGAAACGACCCGCTGAGGGCTCTGGCCACGAATCGTCGGATCAACTCGGCGTCCTTGCGACCTGGGGAGGCTTCCACGCCGGAGGAGACATCCACTCCATCGGGCCTCACCAGGCCGACCGCCTGAGCCACATTATCCACTGTCAGCCCGCCGGCAAGCCAGATCGGTCCAGGGCGATTCCAGCCGGTGAGCCATTCCCAGGCAAACGGCTCACCGGCACCCGGCCGCGCAGCATCCAGTAAGAAGGCGGCCACCTTGCCGGCATAGGCTGCCAGACGGTCAAGCTGATCTTGCGATTCGAGCCGAAAAGCCTTCCACACCCGAGGAGCATAAGGTTGACAGAACTCTGGAGTCTCGTCGCCGTGCAATTGGACAAACTCGCAAAACTGCAGACATCCCTCCACTTCATCCGGGGTGGGGTTCACCAACACCGCTACCCGCACTGCGCCCTGCGCTTGATAGGCAAGCTCGCGGGCCACTTCCAGGCTCACCTGCCTTCGGCTGGGTGCCAGGACGAACCCGACCACCTCGGCCCCTGCTCGCAGCGCAATCTCAACCGATTGAGCGTCGGTCAGCCCACAGATTTTGACCTTCAGTTCAGATCCACCTCGCGCTGGGCGGCAGACAGATGCTCACGAATACGGGTCACTTCCTCCTGCTCCATGTCCTCGAAATAACGCCTCAAGCTGCGCACTCCCTCCAGTACGTCCCAGATTGCAAGCCCCATAGCCAGAATCACCAGGCCCATGACCCAGAGCCAGTGGTTGAGCATCGCTTGCGCCTCGTCCACCGACTTGAACTGCCCGGGCGCGACTTCACCGAAATGCACCAGAACCGCGATCGCGATCATGGTGAGAGCCCCTGCCAGGCGCCGGACAAAACGTACCCTGGCGGGTTGTCGCCCCCGGCGTCTTTCCCGAGCATAGTGAGAAAGCTCGAGGTGCATGAGCACGCATCCGATGAGAGTCAATCCCACTGGAAACAAATACAGGCGAACCCACTCCATAGGCTCAGGTTACCCCTCGTATCCGGGGCCTGTCAATTCAACTCAAGCCGAGCGTACCCGATAGACCTGAATCGGCTCCTGACGACCTCTCACGAACAGAGAGCGCAGTGGCTCAGCCACGACCTCATGGTTCAGACTGTCAGCACTGATCAAAATCTCATCCTGCAGATCGCGCGAGAGCTTTTCCAGGCGCGAGGCCCCGTGCATCAGCTCCTGGCGGGCGATGTCTTCCCAGGAGTCGTTAGGCCCCCTGTCAGGGAGTCGACCGCCGAAGATGCCTGCCGAGAAACTGGGCAACCTGGACTCCAGACTGTAACGTTGCAAGACAGCCTGAATACGCGTTTTCATCGTACGAGCTGAACGAACCGCTCGAACCCCATGGTCATCCCCGCAAAAGGCCGCCAGAACTTTGGTGCCGTAGCGTTCCAGGAGACGGCCAGAGTTCGTCCGCACCGAATTCTCCAACTCCTCGACCAGCACCGCCTCGAGCTCGGTAGTCTCCAGGGGTCCTTTGTCCCGAGTAAGGCGGCCGAAATTGGGAATGTCGGCAGCCAACAGACTAACCTGATCGCCGGGCACCGGCTCGGGACCCTGAGCCAGCGGTATCGGCGTCTCGAGCTCGGCGGTATCTTCGGCTCCCGGCTCCTCGCCGCGCAAAATGCGGCGCAACCGGTCGAGCTCGTGATGAAGCACTCGAGCGGTAGCCGGGCGGTCAAGCGGGTCCTTGGCCATCAACGAGAGTATCAGGCGCTCAAGCTCGGGATGCAGATCGGGGTTGAGCACTCGAGGGGCTTCGGGCTCTTCATGGACGTGCATATAGAGAATGGAAGCCGGGTCGTCTGCGGAGAAGGGCGTTGAGCCGCAAAGAAACTCATACATCATCACGCCCATGGCATACAGATCGCTGCGCTCGTCAGCATCCTTTCCGGCCGCTTGCTCGGGAGACATGTAGGAGCAGGTTCCCAGAGCCGAGCCAGATCGGGTCAATTGAGACAGATCGGGCGTCATTACCCGAGCCAGACCAAAATCCAGCACTTTGATGCGTCCATCCCGAGTGACCACAACATTGTCAGGTTTCATGTCGCGATGCACCACGCCTCGATGATGAGCATGGCCGAGGGCTTCACAGACCATTTGCAGCAAATCGAGAACCCGGTCGACAGGAGGCTTCTCACGACGGATGTGGCGACGCAGGGAAACCCCATCGATGAGCTCCATGACAATGAAAGGACGCACGTCATCCACATAATCGAAAACCCGAACGACTCCCGGGTGGTTGAGCATAGCTGAGGCCCGCGCTTCGCGCGCAAAGCGCCGGCGAGCGTGCTTGGACTCGCAGAGGTCTCGACGCAAAATCTTGACAGCGACGGTCTTGCGAGTGGTGAGATCGAGAGCCCGATAAACCGAGCCCATGCCCCCCTCGCCGAGTTTGGCTTCCAGCTGGTAGCGCCCGACCAGAACTCTGTTGCTCACCATCGGAGCAGCATTCTGCAGAGTTGAAGAATTTCCTTCAAGATACGCGAACTCTCTCGCAGCGAGAAAATGTTACATGTGGCCCGTTGCTAGCCTCCAGGGGCAGCCGTTATAATCAAGACAGCACCCGGTTAGGAGCCAAGGCTATGAAAACAAAGCTCTCCTGGTTCATGCTCACGTTGATTGCAGTCCTGGTAGCGATGCCCGGAGGCCGGGAATTGTTGGCCGCCGCTCCCCGTGCGCTCTCGGTGGTCATCAATGGCTACCCCGTCAAGGGCAAGGCTCTGTGGTACAAGGGAAAAGTCTATGTTCCCCTGGAGGAGGTGGCTGCCGCCACCGGAGGATCCTACAGCTATAATCCTCAGACCGGTCAGGCCGAAGTCATGGTTGGCAATCCACTCCCCCCACCTCGGCGTGAGATCATTCGCCCTTACATCAAGGTGCGCTGGGAAAAGAAGTACATGACAGGCAACAACGCCAAGGTCATGGCCACCATCAGCAATACCGGCGATGCGGCCGCCGAGAATGTGGAAGCGATCTGCATCTTCAAAGATGGCAGCCTGCGCGAGGTAACCGCCGTGACCCGCGATGTCGGTCGCCTTCTGCCCGGCGAGAGCCGGACCCTGGAGTTTAATCTGTTCGAGGGGTACGTCATGAACTCGTACGGGGCTCCTATCGTCGCCGACGGACTGATTCATGACAAGATTCTGCTCAACGGCGAGTGGACCCGAGTCTCCTACCAACTGAAGTTCAACTACCAGTAACCGGTGCCGGCCAATTTCGAGCCGTTCGCGGCCCGCATGCGAGCGGTCGGCCTGACCGAAGCACACATCGCCTTCTTTGGGAAACGTTACGAGGAGCTGGCCAGGGGCTCGAGTGGCTATCTGCCCGAGCGCGAGCTCACCCAGGTGGGGTCGCTCCCCCGACTTTCCGACCTGAGCGGGCCGGCCAACCCCGAGGCGCTCAAACGGACCATCTGCCTGAAGCTGAACGGTGGGCTGGGCACCAGCATGGGACTGCATGGCCCCAAGTCGCTGCTCCAGGTGCGCGACGGGCTGACCTTTCTCGACTTTGCCGCCCGCCAGGTCCAGAACTTGCAGGCGCCGGCCTTCATGTTGATGAACAGCTTCCACACCCGGGACGAGTCCCTGGAAGCACTGGGAGCCTATCCTGGAATTTCCCGCGACCTGCCGACCGACCTGCTCCAATCGCGCGTCCCCAAGGTGCGCCGTCGCGATCTGGCGCCCGCCGACCATCCCGACCCCGAGCTGACCTGGTGCCCACCCGGACACGGAGACCTCTACCCCACACTCTGGTCGAGCGGCCTGCTCGAAAGAATGCTCGAGCTGGATTATCGCTATCTTTTCGTCAGCAACGTGGACAACGTCGGAGCCACCCTGGATGAGCGGATACTGGCCCACTTCGCCGCCAGCTCTGCCCCGCTCCTGATGGAGGTTGCCAGGCGCACGCACGCCGACCGAAAAGGCGGCCACCTGGCTCGCCGACGACCCGGTGGAGAATTGTTACTCCGCGAGGTTGCCCAATGCCCACCAGACGAGTTGGATGACTTTCAAGACATCGGCCGGTATGAGTATTTTAACACCAACAACCTGTGGTTGCGGCTCGAGAGCCTGCGCGCCCGCCTGGCAACCACAGGCGGCTTTCTAGACCTGCCCATGATTATCAACCGCAAAACGGTCAACCCGACCGATCCCGACTCCGAGCCTGTTTACCAATTGGAAAGCGCGATGGGCTCAGCCCTGGGCTGCCTGCCGGGCTCAGAGGGACTGCTGGTGGACAGGTCGCGCTTCCTGCCTGTCAAGAACACGACCGATCTCATGCTGATCCGCTCAGACATCTATCGACTGACCCCCGCTCCAGGCCTGGAGAGGGTTTCTCCGGGCGCAGACCCGCTGATCGAGCTGGATAGCCGCTACTACGCCATGTATTCAGACTACGAGACTCGCATCCCCTGGACTCCCTCCCTTCGTCAGGCAGAGCGTCTAACCGTGCGAGGAGACTTCACCTTCGGCCGCGAGGTTGTGGTGCAGGGCGTGGTCCGACTCGAGACGGACCGGGCCGAGCGAATCCCTGACGGGACCGTGCTGAGCGGCAGGTAGTGAGTTGAGCAACCCGAATCGGTTTTTAGACGAGGATCTAGAGCATGCGCAGAGCAGTCTACCCGGGCAGCTTCGACCCGGTCACCAACGGACACCTGGACATCATCACCCGTGGTGCCGCGCTGGTTGATGAATTAGTGGTAGCAGTCGTCACCAACCCGGCCAAGAAGCCGTTGTTTACTCTGGACGAGCGCAAAGAGATCCTGACCAAGACCGTGAGTGGCCTGCCCAATGTGCGGGTGGACGCCTTCTCGGGGCTGCTCGTCGACTTCGTGCGCCAGCGCCAGGCCACCATCATTCTCAAGGGCTTGCGGGCCGTCTCCGATTTCGAGTTCGAGTTTCAGATGGCGCTCTTGAATCGCAACCTTGCCCCCGAGGTGGATACCATTTTCCTCATGACAGCCGATCAACATGCCTTTCTCAGCTCCAGCTCCATCAAGGAGATCGCCTCCCTGGGCGGAACCGTGGCCCGCATGGTGCCCTCCTATGTGGAACTCAAACTGCAGCAAAAGTTTGGTCCGCGAGCTGAGCCGGTGGGACAGAAAGTCGAGCGCGAATCGTGAGAATCTACGAGTATCTGGAGAAACTGGAGCATCTGGCTCAAAACGGACAGAGCCTCCCCTGGCCCATGAGCGATCGGGTCGTCCTCTACCGCGAACCGCTCCTCAAGCTGCTGGCGAAAGCACGAGAGGAGCTTCCTCAGGAGGTTAAGGATGCTCACTGGATTTTGCTAGAGCGCGACCGAATTGCTCAAGAATCGACCTCCGAGGCAACCCACGTGGTTCGCCAAGCCGGCAGCGATGCCGACCGAATCCTGCGCGATGCCGAGGAAAAGGCTCGCGAAATCTTGCGAACGGCCCGTGAGGAGTCTCAACGCCTGGTCCAGGAGAGCGAGGTCATGGCCCGGGCCCGGGAAGAGCGGCTCAAGTTACTCGAGGAAACCCGCGAAAAGTGCCAGCGCCTGCAAGGGGAAAGCCAGAGTCAGGCCCGCGAGGTTCGCGAAGCCTCCGAGCGCTTCGCCACCGGCGTGCTGAACGGCATGGAGAGCGAGTTGAGCCGTATTCTGGCCATCATTAAGAAGCACCAGGAGACGCTCAAGTCCCAGCGCGAGGATTCTCAATCCTCGCTCACCATGGCCTCGGCTGAAGCACCTTGACTGCCAGCAAGAAGAAACTGACTCCCCGCAAGGTGGTGGTCACCTTCTTGCGCGCCACATTGTTGGCCGTGCTGACCAGCCTCCTGCTGTTTTACATCCCCACCCCCTATGTACTGCGCGCTCCCGGCCGTACGGCTTCGGCCACCCCCATGGTGCGTGTCCTGAATCACAAGACCTACCCGAGCTACGGCCAGCTTCTGATCACCACCGTTTTCATCGAAAAAGCCAACGCTCTGGCTTGCCTCTACAGCATGATGGAGCCTGACGCCGAGCTCATCCCCACGGAAAATTCCTCCTCAATTCAAGAGCGTTCTGACGCTGGTGCCGACCTTCCCATGGCCATCAGTCATTACACCTCCCAGGTGGCTGCTCTGCGCTACCTCGGTTACCAGGTGCAACTTGAGCCGGCCGGAGCCCGAGTCACCCGGGTCCTTCCCGGAACCCCGGCCGACGGCCGCCTGCAACCAGGAGATCTGATCATCCGAGCCGGCAGCCGGCGCGTCCGAACAGCCGACGACCTGCAGAATGCCGTTCGAGGGAGCACGGGAGCCCTGACCATTGAGCTCCGCCGGGACATCGAGACCCTCCAGATCGAGCTGACACCAATCCGCATCGAGGGCAGTCCTCGACTGGGGGTGACCATCGAGACCGAGGAGGCGCCCAACCGACTGCCCGTGGCCATCGAGATTGAATCAGGCAACATCGCCGGCTCCTCGGCGGGCCTGATCTTCAGTCTCGAAATCGTGGACCAGCTCACCCCGCAGGACCTGACCCGGGGTCGAATGATCGCCGGCACCGGCACGATGGCTCTGGACGGCCGGGTCCATTCGGTTGCCGGAGCGCGCTTCAAGGTGATTGCCGCCGAACGCTCCGGGGCCACCGTCTTTCTCTGCCCTCGAGCGGACCTCGAGGAAGCGCGCTCGGCCCAGACCGGCCTTACGATTGTGCCGGTCGAGAGCCTTGCCGATGCCATCCATGCCCTCCAGCCGCAGCCCGAAGCCAGCCATTGAGGTTGCCGAACCCCGTTAATTGGTGCTAGAATTAGCTGAGGGAATCGTGGTCTGGATCCGCCCGTTTTAGAGGCGAGACCGGACCGCCGGAGGAGTATGGGGACCAGGCTGAATTCCAGGCTGCGGGACAGATACCCGCAAGAAAGCCTCCTTTGAGCCGTCGCACCCCGTCCAGGCGGCCAGGCTTCGCCGTTGCTGGAGGGAATCGGCTCACCGGCCTGGAACCCCGGCTTCTAGCCCGGTTTCAGGTCGAGTGGGTGGTAGCTTTTTGAGCGTGCAAACAGGCGGCAAAGGAAATTTGCTGGTGGGGCTCAGCGGCCTCCTTGGTTTTGCATTCCTGGCTGTCTCCGTATTGTTGTTCTTACCCCATGCCGGTGCCATGCTCTATCCCCTGCTCCTTTTGACGGTCATCGCCGTGGCGCTCGAGCTCTGGTCGCAACCGCTCACAGCCTACGGCTACGTGAGCCTGGCCTCATTCGTCTATTTCCTGGCCGTTGCCAGGCCTCAAACGGCACCGATGGCAGCCCTGGCTCTCGCTTCCCAGGGCCTGATTGTGGCCGCTCCGGCGTTACTTCTCCGAGTGGCCGCCGGCAGCTTCCAGTCCGGGCTGCAGCGCCTGGCCTATCTGTCTCTCAATCTACTCCGGGTGGGGGTGGTAAGTTTTACCTTCGGCCTGGCTCGAGGCGATGCCGCCATCGTTTCTCTCCGCTCGCTGGGTGCCGCTTTGCTGGCAATGGCCCTTTACGCCGCGCTGGATGCCCTGCTGACCGGAACCGTCGTGGAGACCGTCGAAGGGGAGGTCGAGGCCAAGGTCTATCGCGCCGGCAGCAAGGACTCGGGCTATCTGCCTCTGGTCGGGATTCCCGTTGGGCTCCTGGCGGCGGCTTTCGCCCAGGCCGCCGCGGGCACCCTGCCCCCGATGGTCGACCTGGCCTGTGCCGCCTTGCTGGGGGCGAGTCTCATGGCCGCGGTGCGCTTCGCGCTCAAGAAGTCGTTCGAAGAGATCGTAGTGCAAGATCAGGAAAAACTCGAGCAAGACCTCAAACGCGAGCAGTTCCGCGTGCGCACGCTCACGGACGAGAACCGGGCCCTGGTTCAAGACCTGGACAGCAAGAAGGATGAGAACAACCTGGTCTACGAGCTGGCCAACGAGCTTGGCGCCAGCACGGACCTTGCCGGCACCCTGGCCGTAGTGCAGACCTTTATCAAGCGGCTGCACATCCCGTACAATTCGTGCGTCATCTTCCTGGTCAAAGCCGATGGGAAGGAGACCCTGGTCCCTGCCAAAACGGACACGCCTTATGAAAACGTCTTGCAGATGTCCTCACTCCTGCAACTCGAGGAGACGCTGATCAAGAAGGCCATGCAAACCCGCAAGCCCCAGTCGGAGTTTGAGCTGGGGGCCTCGACCGAGCAACGCATCTTCAAGGATGAGCGCTCGGCCATTGCGGTGCCGCTGGTCGTCAGCAAAGAAACCGTGGGAGTCGTCTATGTCGGCTCCATCAAGCCCGGCACCCACAACACCGACCACGTCAACAAGCTGAAGATGCTTGCGGCCTACGCCGCGCCCTCGCTCAAAACCGCCTTGCTGTTCGAGGACAAAGAGAAGGAGGTGGCCAACGAAAAGGGCCGACGCGAAGCCGAGGAAGCCAAGAACCGCCAGCTCTCAGGCATCCAGAAGATGGGTCAGGAGATCACCCGTTCCTCGCTCAAGATCGATCACACCATGAAGGTGGTGGCCGAAGGGCTGCAGGAGATGATCCCCCGGGCCCAGAGCGTGATCGTGTTCACCAACGGCAAAGATGACACCCAGCAACTGAAGGCCGAGTATGCCTCCAGCCCGTATGCGCAGTACGTCGAGACGCTGCCTGTGCGCAAGGACGAGGGGCTCTTCAAGATGGCCTTCGACAAGAAGGACACAATGTTGATGACCGATACCCAGATGTATCAGATCACCAACATCATCAACTACGAGCGCTCGGTGATCCTGGCTCCGCTGGTGACCGAGTCCGATCTGATGGGCTGCATCTACGTGGGCGCCAAGGACGAGAACACCTTCACCGAAGAGCACAAGAACCTGGTCCAGACGGTGAGCTACCAGGCCGCGATGGCCATCAAGAATGCCCGCCTGTTCAACCAGATCGAAATGCAGTCGTTGACCGACGGTCTGACCGGCCTGTATACCCACCGCTACTTCCAGACCCGCCTGCAAGACGAGATCGACTGGGCCGAGCGGCACAACCGCCACATGTGCCTGGTGATGGTTGATACCGATCACTTCAAGAGCTACAACGACACGCTCGGCCACCCCGCAGGCGACTCCCTGCTCAAGGAGATCGCCGCGCTCTTGAAGGAGAAGGTGCGCACCACCGACATCGTGTGCCGCTACGGCGGTGACGAATTCGCACTGATCTTGAAGGAAACGAGCAAGGAAGATGCCATGCGCACCTGCGAACGCGTGCGCGAGGCCTTCCAGTTGCGCTTCTCGAGCCACAAGGTGCGCATCACCTCCTCCATCGGCATGGCCTGCTTCCCCAGCGACGCTCACAACAAGAAGGAGCTGGCCGAAGCGGCTGACGAGGCCCTCTACGTCTCCAAGCGAGGCGGGCGCAACCGGGTCAATGCCTCGCCCACCCTCGAAGAGCGGGCCAAGCGCGAGAAGATCGTGCAGGAGACGCTGCCCCGAAGCTAGTTTTGCAGCAGCTGCCCGTTGTGCTCCGCCGACCGGTCTGACCCTGGAACGAACAGGCAGCCGCAGTTGTCGCAACGGTCCTCGCCCACGGCCGGACTGAGGCAGTTGGCGCACAAGCCAGCCGAGGGCTCGCAACGATGGCCACAGCCCGTGCAGTAGATCGCGTCGGCCCGATAGAGAATGCCGCAATGGGGACACTCGGATACCCGGTGCACGCGATGCACCCGGTACGGCGACAAACGGGCCGTTTCCTCAATCCGCTGACTGAACAGCCACCACAGCCCGGCCAACACCCCTACCGCAGCAAGGGGCCAACCCTGGATGAGGAACCAGTCGAACAGCCCGTGCCCGAGGGCTGCCCCAAAAAGGGCCAGCAGCCACAGAGGCGCCCGGCTCGGGCGACACTTTTGCATGCCCAGAGCGTAGCCCCAGATTCCTGACATCAGCACGTGACCGAAGGTGCTGAGAATCGAGCGGCCCACCAGGACGGCCGGACCGCCTGCTTCCAGAATGTACTTGATGTTCTCGGCCGTAGCAAAACCCAGTGCGACGCAGCCGGCATAGAGTAACCCGTCCACCGGCTCGTCGAAGCTGGGCAGGAAGTAGACCGCCAGCCAGCACGCCAGCATCTTCCAGGCCTCCTCCATGAGCCCCACGGCCACCACGAAGTAGAAGAGCTGGCCCCAGGCGCCGTGAGGCATGGCCAGAAAACCGGGGGCCCGGTCCTCGAGCAGGTCGCAGCTCACCAGCACTCCGTAGGCGCTGCCGGCCCCGGCCAGCAGGGCCAGGACCAGCATCCAGGGAGGCTCCTGGCGGTAGCGTCCCAACCCCTGGATGTACCAAAGCCAGAACAGGCAGGGGACCAGGCTGAGCAGCAGAGCCTGAAGTGCTTCCAGGCTCACGGGGTCAAGAAGACCTGCACCTTCAGCAGGCGGTCCACCGGCGTGCGTCGCTCGCGATCACCCAGGGCCAGCAGCGGTGGAATGAGCAACCCCCAGCTCAGAGCGCTCAAGAAGGTGCGCAGCAGACTGTGCACGAGCCTTAGCGGGAAGCGCTCGCCGGTCAGGGTGGTCAGGCGCAGCACATACTGGCCCAGGGTCTGACGACCTTGAGCCTGGAAGAATCCGTAGTAGAGCAGTCCGGCGGCCAGCATGCTCAGCCAGGGGTTCTTGAGCAGAGTGAGCTCGAGCAGTTCGGTCGCCAGAACAAGTACCACCAGGTCGAAAACCGTGGCTACCACCCGCCGAAGCAGAGGAGCCGGGCGGAGAGGGGCGTGCACCTGGACCACAGCCCGACTCCCCAACTCGGCCCCGCAGGCCCCGCAAAATGACTCTTTGGGGAGAACCTCCCAGCCACAGTCAGGGCAATGCCGCTCGCGATAGAACAACCCGCAGGTGGGACAGCGGGCTCCCTGATCGGGCTCTTGATTGCACTCGGGGCAGAACGGCATCGCGCACCTGTTCCCCTCTCTGCGCTCAGCGCCCTCTCCAGCACGAAAAAGCTGAATGTAGCAGAGGATTGAACCGCCCCGAAGAGAAGACACGCGCGGGTTCTTTCCCTGTAGTGAACGCGACGGAGCTAAACCAAATGATCGACACCAAACCGCAGGAGCTAGCTTTCGAAGAGCTCGACTCCGTCATCATCCGATTCTCGGGCGACTCGGGCGATGGCATGCAGCTGACCGGCACCCAGTTCACCAACACCTCGGCCGTGTTGGGCAACGACATCAGCACCTTCCCCGACTTCCCCGCCGAGATTCGCGCCCCGGCCGGCACTCTGGCCGGCGTCAGCGGCTTCCAGGTAAATCTGGCCAACTCCGACGTGTTCACGCCGGGCGATGCGCCCAACGTACTGGTCGCCATGAACCCGGCCGCTCTGGCGGCCAATCTGGGCGACCTCGAGCCGGGCGGCATCCTGATCTTGAACTCCGACGCCTTTCAGGCCAAGAACCTGAAGAAGGCCCACTTCGAGGGCAACCCCCTGGAAGACGGCACACTCTCGAAGTACAACGTCATCAGCGTACCCATCAGCACCCTGAACAAGGCGGCCCTGGCCGACCTGACCGAGCTCTCCAACAAGGAGGTCGAGCGCACTAAGAACTTCTTCGCGCTGGGCCTGACCTACTTCATGTATGATCGCCCCCTGGATACCACCCTCCAGTGGATCAACCAGAAGTTCAAGAGCCCGGTCATCGCCGAAGCCAATACCCGCGCTTTGAAAGCAGGCTGGAACTACGGCGATACGACCGAGGCCTTCCAACACCGCTATCGCATCAGACCGGCTCAACTTCCGCCTGGTACTTACCGCAAGGTCACCGGCAACGAAGCCCTCAGCCTGGGGCTGGTGGCAGCCGCTCGGCTGGCTGGGAAGCCCCTGTTTTACGGCAGCTACCCCATCACCCCGGCCAGCGATATTCTCCACTCGCTGGCGCCGCTCAAGCATTTCGACGTGCGCACCTTCCAGGCCGAGGACGAGATCGCGGCCATGGGCTCGGTGATCGGCGCTGCCTTCGGTGGCGCCCTGGCCGCCACCGCCTCGAGCGGTCCGGGAATCGAGCTCAAAATGGAAGCCATCAACCTGGCCCTGGTGCTGGAGTTGCCCATGGTCATCATCGACGTGCAGCGCGGCGGGCCGAGCACAGGGCTGCCCACCAAGACCGAGCAGAGTGACCTTCTGATGGCCTACTTCGGACGAAACGGCGAGAGCCCGATCCCGATTCTGGCCCCCTGTACGCCCTCTGACTGTTTCACCATGGCCCTGGAGGCGTTCCGGCTGGCCGTCCGCTCGATGACCCCGGTGTTCCTGCTCTCCGATGGCTACCTGGCCAACAGCTCGGAGCCCTGGAAGATTCCCGAGGCCTCCTCGCTTACTCCCATCGTGGTCAAGCACCCGACCGAGAAGGAAGGCTTCCAGCCCTACCGGCGCGAGGAGGGTACACTGGCTCGTCCCTGGGCCATCCCCGGCACGCCCGGCTTGGAGCACCGCATCGGTGGACTGGGCAAGGCCCCGGTCACCGGAAACGTCTCCTACAAGCCGGAAGACCACCTCAAAATGGTGACCGACAGGGCCGAGAAGGTGGCCCGACTGGCCGACGCCATCGAAGAACAGCAGGTCTACGGACCCTCTTCGGGCGATCTGCTGGTGGTCGGCTGGGGCAGCACCTTTGGAGCCATCCGCACGGCCGTGCAGCAGGCTCAGGGGGCCGGACTCAGCGTGGCTTCCACCCACATCCGCTACCTCAACCCGTTCCCGCGCAACCTCGAGGCCATCTTGCGCAGCTACAAGAAGATCCTGATTCCCGAGATGAACATGGGGCAACTCGCCTTCCTGCTGCGCGGGCAATTCGGGCTCGACATCATCTCCTACCCCAAGGTTCTCGGCCGACCCTTCACCATCGGCGAGATCCGCACCCGAATCCACGAAATTCTCGCACAAGGACGGACGCCATGACCGAGGCCACGCTGCCCAACAAGCTCACCAAGAAAGACTTCGAATCCAACCAGGAAGTGCGCTGGTGCCCGGGCTGTGGAGACTACTCCATCCTGGCCCAGATGCAGAAGACCCTGCCTGAGCTTGGTATCCCCCGCGAGAAGATCGTCTTTATCTCGGGCATCGGCTGCTCGAGCCGCTTCCCCTATTACATGGAGACCTACGGGATGCACAGCATCCACGGCCGGGCCCCCACTTTCGCCACGGGGCTGAAACTGGCCAATCCCGAGCTCTCGGTCTGGGTGATCACCGGCGACGGAGACGGATTGTCTATCGGCGGCAACCACCTGCTGCACATCCTGCGTCGCAACATGGACGTCAACATCGTGCTGTTCAACAACCAGATCTACGGTCTGACTAAGGGGCAGTACTCGCCGACCTCTCGGCTGGGCCATAAGACCAAGTCTTCTCCCATGGGCACCATCGATCAGCCGCTCAATCCCCTGAGCGTGGCCCTGGCTGCCGAGGCCACCTTCGTGGCCCGCTCGATCGACGTGGAGACCA
>CAYYHB010000089.1:0-19085 GCA_964471395.1 uncultured Burkholderiales bacterium
GGCTGTTGAGCGCGCGGCCTCAGCAGCTCCCTGTGCAGCATCCCGCATGTTTCCATCCCCTCATCATCGGGGCTGTTGAGCGCGCTCCCCCCTATCGGAACCCTGTTCCCACGCCCTGCCAGAACTGGGTTTCGGTAGCTCTCAACCCATCCCTGCCTCGAGTGTCGGGGGCAAACACTGTGGTCAGCTCGAAAAGCCTGGAGCAGCATCCCTTTGCGTGTTCGGCAACCGAAAACCTGGTCGAATGTAGATGGAGTCCAATAACCAGGCTGTTCGACACTTGACAGGTGTTCAAATCGGCCAGCCGTGTTCTCAATCGCATCGGGTCCACCCTGAATAGTCTCTCTATCTGGTTCCTGGCGTCCTGACACTTGAGGTCAGGCTGACCGGATTCCTCGTCGCCAGCTTGAAGGCGAGTCGAAACCGGACCTGATGTAGATTCGGCGATTAGAGGTCATACCCCTGGTTCCGAAGACTGGAAAATGGCGTCTTTTCGGGCGCGCGCAGCAACACATCAGCCCTCTGACAGGGCGTCGCGAGGTAGCAGGTCGACCGGCCGCGCCCCGTCCGCAGCAACTTTCCCTGCTCGCGCATCCTCTCCAGGAACGTGCGTGCCTGACGAGCCGCGATACCCCAGTGTTTGGCAAGATCGGCTGTCTTGAGGGGGTGCTCGATGACAAGTGCGAGCACTTCGGTCTGGCGGGGATCAATCTCTTCAGGTAGCTCTCGGGCGATTTGCGCGAGGTGCTCCACCACCGGATGAAGGGCGCTGAGGTCAGGCAAGCCCGGTGGGCCTCCATTGAGAAGGGTCGGCCGGGGCTCGATAGGGAGATCGAGTCTGAGATGCGGCATCTGCCAGAACGGCAATTTCCTTCTTTCACAGTGAGTCCCGGTCAGGAGTCCTTCCCGGCCGATCCCTCGCAGCTCTGCCAGAAGGAGAGGGTCCAACTCGAACAGCTCTGCCGCCAGCTCAGCGGCTGCAGCAGCGTGTTTGCACAGAAGGGAACGGTCCGGGCAGCTGCAGCCGGCCGATACCCGTTCAGGGAGAAACCGGGGGTCTGGTATGCCAGCAAGCAGCCGGGCGACGACGAGGCACGGACCTTTGAGGAGCGCCTCGGGATCGGCGATGACGCCCGTCTCGAGCTGCACTCGATAAGCGAGCGGGCGAGACCCGCGCACCCGGGCCCGGATCACGCCAGGCCGGATCATGAGCCCGAGCACCCGACCTCGTTCGGCCAGACGTCGACCTCGCTCAATTCGCCGATCACTGCCCTGAAGGCAGGCCAGAAAGGCCGACTTCAATGTGCCCGGTTTTCTGGTCGGAGTGGCCCTGCGATAACCCTGGTCGCCCCGTCCCGTCCTGAATCCGGCTGCACCCTGACTGGCAGGATCCCCCGTCTTCTCTGCCGTGTCAGGCCGGTGCTGCCAGTTCGCAAATCTTTGCATTCGCAGCTGCTGCTTCTGATCGGTCAGAAATCGAGCCCGCGGACCGGGCAGCCCGGGATTGAGAAACTCCATCAAAGTCCAAAGGGGGAGGGGAGGCGGCGGGTTCGCGACCACGGCCAGCCGGTTATGGGCTCTCAGGCCTCGGAGTACGATTCCGGCTTGGCTGTCCGGATACTCGAGCCAGCGCTCGTCGTCTGCCACCACGCTCATCCAATGCACACGACCGGTCATCCCGCCGCTGCTGGCAAGATCATCCAGACTGACAATGACGACGTCGGATTGGCTGACGGCTCTTGTGAATGCGGCCGCACTCAGGAGTGCGAGCTCGGGCCAGAGGAGCGTCTTGAGGCCCTCCATCCGGCAGCGCCACCTCTTCGTTCTGGCCGGCGGGCAAATCAAGAGGTTGGGTGATCCGCTGTGGAGGACCCCCGCAACCTGGTCAAGATCCTCAGCTCGGTTCTGAATGCAGTATCCCAGGCCCAGACGGACCATCTCCGCAACACTGCTGGAGCCGCCCTGCAGAGCGCTCAAGTCTCCCGCGAAGACAACATCATCGCAGTGGATGGCTTCCTGAAGGTTCTGAGGAGGGTGAGTGATTCTCAGGGCTGCTTGCTCGATTGCCTCGGCAGAAACTCGAAGCCAGCGTTCCTTGACTTTAGCGAGCGTCGCACGCGGCAGGGCCAGAACCTCCTCCGGGGTCAGGCGGAGGTTGCCCAGAGTGATGTCCCAACTGCAGGTGATCGAGCGCTTGAGTCCACGCGTTGTTGAAGCGCTTTGTGCGACGGCCTTCACGGTGAGCGAGACTTCCTCGATACCGGGAGAGAGAGCGCGGCACCCCCAGCTGCCAGCCAGGAGGCGCTCCGCCTCATCAGGGGCGAGCTTGAAGGTTGCTGGGCGTGGCCCGAGCAGCGCGGGCTCGAGCTCTGGCAGTCGGCCAGCCTCTCGAAGTAGCTCCAGTGAGAGTTGCCCGGAAAGCTCGCAGGCGGGGAGGAAATCGCCCAGGCCGACGGCCAGGCCTGGCTCGCCCCAGAATCCCGTCTCACCTTCTTTGATGGCGATGCACAGTCGCCCCTGAGACTGGTCCCAGGCTCGCAGCCGCAACTTGAGCCTCAGGCGCTCTGCCTGGCTTGTCTTGAAGCTTGTTTCCCCTCTTGCCAGTGCTCCCGCCCAGTCGGAGACGGCGGCCGGCCACTTCTTTCCTTTGACGCTGAAGGGTCGATGTTGAAGAAGCTCCCTGCACAGTTCGAGTACAGCCAGAGTGACGTAGCTCTCCACCGCTCGGGCCGGGCTCTCCTGGAGCAGGGCAGCCGGAGGCATCGCCTCCATCAGGGTGTGCAGAGCACGGGTATCTTCGTCCTGGCCGAGCTCGGGTCGCCATCCATCCAGGGCCGGCAGCAGACGCTGCCTTCCGATGAGAGAAAGGGCCCAGCGACTGACCTCCATCCAGAAGACCCATCCTGGGCCCGGGGGCAGGGGAGGGTCGCCCAGAAGGGTACGGGCTGCTCGGGCAGGGTTCAGGCATGTTCCCCGAATCCGCCGTCCGTCCAGCGTGAAGCGTATCTCCTGACCGGAAAGCTCGAGGCTCGGGCCTTCCGACCAGAAGACCATGATTTTGCGAGAACCGTGCCAGAGGGCATGGGCGCGGTGCGTCATCTGGCTGTCAGGTTCTCTGTGCCGCAGAGGCTGCCTGCCACAGAGGGGCGCGCTCTTCGAGCCTCGAAAGCCTGGTGCCCTGTGGACCCCTCGCACGAAGATGCCTTTGACCAGGCCGAACGCTGGCTGGATCTGATCAACTACCTGCACTATCACCCGGGCGCAAAGGCCCGTGAGCTGGCCGACCGATACCAGTGCACTCTGCGCACCATTCAAAGGGATGTTCAGAACCTGCGCGCGATCGGTGTTCCCATCGAGAGCGCCCGAGGCTACCGAATGAGTTGCGACGCGTTTCTCCCCCCCCTGAATCTGAGCGCAGAGGAAATGTTGGCGGTCTTGCTGGGGACACGATTCGTCCAGAGGTTTGGTGGGGAGGCCGTGGCTCAGGCGGCCGAGTCGGCTTTCATGAAAATCTGTCGTCGCGCCCGGCCAGCGCAACGACGAACTGCGCGGAAGCTCGATGAGCGGATGGCTGTGGAGACTCGGGCCAGCTCAAGCTCGGGGGCGGAGTGGCTGGCTCGTTTGACCGAAGCCATCGCTGACAAGCTGCTGGTGAAGATGCGCTACCACTCGCTCAATGCTCCGTCCCCCGACTGGAGAAGCGTGAGTCCGCTCAGCCTGTTCTTCTTTGACAACGCCTGGTATCTGCAGGCCTTCGATGAGAAGCACAAAGAGGAGCGAACCTTTCGCCTGAGCCGCATCCTGGAGCTCGTCGTGATGCAGGCTCCGGCCGTCGTGGCTGAGTGCGAGCAACAGGAGCGGCCGCGACACCGATGGGACTTCTTTGGCGGCGAGGAGGTTGAGGTGCGTCTGCGGGTTGAGCCGGCCCTGCGACGCTGGCTGATGGAGAACTCGCCTCATCCCTCCCAGCAGTTTGAGGACGGGGTTGCCATCTACCGGGTGCGTGACCCCCTGAAGATGATGCTCTGGACACTCAGCCTGGAGGGCGCCGAGGTTATCGAGCCCGAGTGGGTGCGGGAGGCTGTGCAGGAGCGGGCCCGGGCGCTCTGCCTGCTGCACGGCGGAGTGACAGCTCCGGCCCGGAGCTCGTCGTGACGCTGCAAGGCCAACAGGGCGACCTGGCTCCGGCGCTGGGTGATTTTCCCTGCTCCCGTGCCGCTTCGAGCTTGAGGGCTTTGGATGCGCTGCCGCTGCAGGTTTCTCGGCTCTTCGTGTCGCGGCTTGCTCGGGGGGGCAAACCGGTTGCGACCTCGAACAAACGCAGCCTATGGCTGATTCGATTCGAGACGATTTCGGCATCCCCCAACCGGACATCTCCCACTTGGTCACGGAGGACGATGAGCCCGTGGACAACTGGTTTTCCGAGAAGCAGCAGCGGCTTTTACCGCAGGTCCTCTACAGTTCTTACAAGGCTCGCAAGTTCGTAGCGCTGGCCAATGTCGGGCTCTTCTTCACCACCCATCAGCCGGCCATCGTCCCGGATGTCATGGTCAGCCTGGATATCGAGATTCCCGACGACCTGTGGGAGAAACACAACCGCTCTTACCTCATCTGGGAGCACGGCAAGCCGCCCGAGCTGGTCATCGAAGTCGTGTCCAACAAGGAAGGTGGCGAAGCGGATAAGAAGTTCAACCGCTACGCGGAAATTCGCGTGGCCTACTATGTGATATTCGACCCGCAGAAGCTTTTGAGCGAACGCACGCTGCGCTGTTTCGAATTGCACGGGAGCCAGTACGTGGAAATGGTCAAAGCGCGTTTTCCTGTGTTGGAGCTGGGTCTCACCCAGTGGAACGGGGTCTTCGAGGATGCCCATGCGTCCTGGCTGCGCTGGTGCGACCTGGAGGGCAACCTCTTGCCGACCGCCGATGAGAAAGCCGCCCAAGCCAGTCAGGAAGCCGAACAGGCTAAGCACAAGGCCGAGCAGGCCGAGCGCGAAGCGGCTCGCTTGCGCGAGCGTCTGCGTTCTCTCGGGCTGGACGAATAGCTCCCAAACTCGCACTCCAGGTAGACCTGACGCACACCAGTGCGTAGCGCCCCAGGACCGCCTTTTCGGCCAGGGCTAGGAGCCTAGTGCCCTCTCCAAGTCTGCGTCGAGCTTGTTGGGTAGCTGTTTGAGTGGCTCAAGTCGCCCCTTGTGGTGATTCAGTTTTGCAGTCACCTCATCAATGAATCCACGAACAGGCTTTGAGAAGTCTCGCCATGACTGCCGATCGATGGGACGAAATCCGTGAGCGAACAGGCTGGCGTTGCGAACTTGCAGCGCATTCTCGATTCCTCCTCCGTGGGCTTCCCAGAGCGGGCCAAACAGAGGGTCGATATTTGTGAGAGCTCTGTAGGAGGCGACCAGGCCCAAGGCGGAGGACCTCAGATTCGCATCCACCGCAACGTCCAGCCCATCCAGCACCCCGGGCTGGAGCCTGGACAGGTCAAGCGAACTGGTCCCCTGCTGGTACTCGAGCCGCCAGCGCAACTGGGCCAGCAATTCCAACGCTCGGTAAAGGCGACCCACCGCGTCGTCAAAGCGTTCTGCCTGCGCCCTTCGCTCGGCGTTCAGCAGAAGGTCCTCGAGAGCTTCATAGCCATGAAAGGCCTTCCCTGGCTTGGGAGAGCCCTCCGTTGCGTCCAGACAATCACGACTCAGACAGATTCGAGTCAGCACCTGATCCCGTTGCAAAGGGGCCGGAAACCTGAGTATCGGCTTCAAAGTAATTCGCGCACTCTGATGGTCGAAGCGATCCCACTCCTCAAAGGCCTGGCACCAGAGGATCAGGTTGCGCAGTGGTCCCCTGAGCTCCTGGGTTGTTGCTGTTCCCTTCAACAGGGCCTTCAGCTCCACCAGGGCACCCGAGTAATTGAAGCTCCTTAAAAGCTTTGGAACCGTGTCCCGCAGCGTCCGCTCGACTCGAATTCGGCCACCGCTTGCGAGCTCCGTAACCTCGTTGTGATGCACCTTGAGCAGGTCGGTCCGGGGCCCCGTGGTGACATAGACCGCGGCTTCGGCATCCACGGCAGCCATGGCAAGACCGACGGACATGCTCTTGGTGCCACCGGTGTAGTCAGCCAGTACGGTGTCGCCCGAAGCCTGAGCTTCTTTGATGACTCCGGCGGCCGTTTCGTACACTTGAGCGATGTCATCGGCCGCGACCGTCTTGACGTCCCGGGTCTCCTCAAAGCGATCGCCAAGTGCCATTTGCGTCACGAGATTGGGAAACTTTTGCTCGACTCCCGTTTCCCGATCGATTTCGGTGCAGGGCTTGCCCGGCCCATCTACCTGGCCCTTGCTTCGGTCGGTTACCAGGAAGACGACTCGATCAGGCTCGAGTTCCTGGGCGGAACGGACCAGAGGGCGGAAAGACCCGCCAACTGTGAGAATGAGGGTCGTGTTCATTGATTTGCCCCTTCTTCTCGTCTCAGGGAATGACTGTAAGACCCAACTGCCCCATCCCAAAAGTGGTGGCTTTGCCAACCTGGATGCTGGGAGCGCAGAGCAGCAGAGGCATCAGGTTTCCCACCGGCCCGGAGTATATCGCTCGTCCGACCACACCGCCCATCTGCTGTTTGCGCTCCTGGCGGTTGGAGTAGCGCTCGAAGTCGAACCAGCGGAGCATGTCCCCCTCGAATCGGCACTGAGTGGCGAGGTGCACCAACTCGCGGTAGTCCACCTCGAGCGGGCCCTGCCCGTGCACGTTGAGCAGCAAATCCAGGCGTCGCAGCAGGGCGCGGACCACCACGTGGAGAGGAGGCCGACGGACGGGTTTCCCCTGGAAGACGAGTCTTGTCGGGGTTTTGAACTCGAGCTCGACCCGACGAGCTCCGGTCAGTTTCTCGCCCCTCTCAGCCAGAGTGGATAGAGGCCAGGCCAGGGGGTCACGCTGCACTCTCCCGGGCAGAGTGCCCCGCTGACCTTGGTAGAAGACCGTTTCATGACCGTTCGGATCCGAGTACAGGGCCTGTTTGACCCGGAAGCGCGCGGCTCGTTGCCCCGCGCCCCGCCTGGCCATCTCCTCCATGGCGTGCAGGAAGTAGGGCATGTATTCGGTGCCGTTCCCGAGGAGCGTCGCCCCGAGTGCAAAAGGCTCCCCGGGCTGGAGCACCCGCCCCCCGCGAGGGGGTTGTAGCACGAACGGCCGGGGCACTTCCTCGCTGCCGCGGTTTACCCCCTTGAGCAGCGACGCCTGCGTTTCGAACAGGTAAGCGTAAGCGCAGCGCTGGGGACAGCTGCAATTGGCGCACGCCTTGCCCTGGTAGCAGGCTACGGTTTTCAGGACGTGGCCCAGAAGGCCTCGGAAAGCTGAGCCTGCAAAGCTCTGCAGCGGAAGCGGGTCGAGAGCTTCCAGCTCAAAGCGGAGCGGCAGGATCGCGAAGTCGCCCAGGGCATTGGAGAGGGGCTGGTGCTCGAGTTGCAGGGTCATCGAGTCGTTCCTTTCCGTGGGGATCAGCCAGTTATGGCCACTTGAGCTGAAGATTGTAGGCCGGCTGTCCTACCTTGACGACTACTTCGTGACGTTGCCCGGGCGAGGCGTCCGGGGGCGCATCGCCATCGATTGTGCCTACGACGTTCTGGTACCCCACAACGCTACACTTCCACTTATTCTTCTTGTTTAACGCGGTGAGCTCGATCAGAATGCGCGTTCCCGGACTAACCGGCGTCCAGGGCTGCGGCCCAGCCGGAGCAGGAGAGCCATTCCCGCGACCCTTCCCCTTCTGTCTTGGAAGTGCTTTGCTGTGAGGGATTTCCGACCGAAGGGCAAGAAAATACTTCTTCGCTTCCACAAATTCATTGGGCGACAACCGCTGGTATCGGGCTTGCTCGGGAGACACGGGCCGAGCCAGTGCAACGAGCTCCTTCAACTGAGGGCTCTGCTGCCAGCCGGGGACCTGAGCCTGCATATATTGAACAAAGCGCTGTCGGCAAGCGGAGAGGTCGGCCTGGTCGCCCTGCATGTTACGCAGATTTACTTTGCCCACCTGCATTCGCACCTTTCCGTATCCGAGTGGTCGCGCCATTCCCAGGGCATGGCGGGCCTGTTGGTCAGCGCCGAAGTCGATGGCCCAGAGGAAGGCCCCCACTTCCTCGGGTCGGACGTTGTGGAGATCGACATGGGCTCGGAATTTCGTACCGGTGGGCAAAGGCCGAAAAGTCGTGGCGACTCTCGCCTGCTCTGGAGTTGGTTCCACGTGCTTGGGCAGTTGAGTCAGGACTCGATACCGTTTCCATCCCCGAGGCGCTCCGTCCGGATCCATCCAGGTGCGATACCTCTGATTCTGAGGCTGTGACCCGGGCACCTCGGGATCTTGCTCAACGTAATTCGGATAGTAGCTGGCCTTAGGGGCACCGAGAATGGCCCTCACGGCAGGCAGAGGAGAAACGCTGGACGCTGCCACGGCGTGCGAGATGCCTACTCGACCTTTCAGTGCCAACACTCCGGGTCGACTTGCTGTCTCCTCCGGAAGCGACTCCTTCACCGTTCCAAAGAGACCCTCTGCGAAATCGAGCTGTTCCGAGCTTCGGTGCTCGGGCTCGAAGCTGAAGATTGCCTCTCCGATACTGTGCACGTAGGGAAGCCGGAACATCATGGCCAGTCCGAAGGCGCGCAGAGCCCCGTCCGGGTGGGTGAGAAAGAAAACGGGCACGGGTTTCTTGGCGCTGAGCTGACTCTTCCAGTAAGCCCACTCTTCGTTTGGCTCCTGGGAGCGTCCCAGGTTGTTTTGCTGGCCACGGTTACTGTGGGCAAACTCGAAGTCCTCGAAGATCCGTTTTGTCACGGACAAGCGATGGGGCTTCTCCGCCGGGAAGAACACGAAGTCGTGGTGCTTGGGATGCCCGGCTCCGGGCCTTCTTCCGGTCTGCTCCTCCTTCCACTCGGATGGCTGGCCGGTAAAGACAATCTGCCCTCTTTTCGAGTTGCCTTCTGTGACCACGCCGTAGCGCGAGAAAAACCGTCTGTTGTTCACCTGCTCCGGGCGGCGCCAATCGACCTTGCAGTCAAGATCCCGAGTCTTCTCGCCCCAGGCGTTGTACTTCTGGACGGCGCTCTGCTTCTTCCCGGGGTTGAATCCTGGGATTCCTCGGCGCTGAGATTCGGCGATCAAGACCCGATACTCGAGCTTGCCGAAGTCGCAGACCTGGATGGAGTAGTTTCCCTCGGCATCCTGGCTCAACCAACCGGCGTTGACAAGCGGCATCGGCTGGCGATTCACGATTTCGGCCATATGCTTGCCGTAGACATCTCGATTATGGAGATCGCGCACAGCATAGCGATGGTCGTTGACTCGCGCGAACCGTCCGAAGGTGATGATCTCCACCACGTTCCGGAGGGCGCCCCGCAGGGCCGTTCCGGGGATGGCGAAGCGGCCGTCGGATAGTTGGAAAGGCAGGCTGGCATCTCGGGTTCCACGCGTAAAGAGAGGCGTCTCATTCTCGATCTCAATTTCGAGTGTTCCGCACAGACCGTCCTCGAACGGGACGTCCTGCAGGGGGGGCGCTTTGCCGCCGATCGGCTGGATCCACTCGGGATAGACGATGTCATGACTCAGGGGGACGAAGCCATAAGGTGCCGTGATCGCTTCCATTCTAACCCTCCTTGAATCCGCAGAATCGGTAGCCGACGGGTTGCATGACCTGAATGCCATCATCCTCGTGCAATCCCCAGTACTGGCGGTAAATGTGCCGGGGAGGCTCCCCTTGGTGTGGCTCGGTAGACAGATAGTGCCGCTCGACAAACCGGTGGGTATCGCCCTCTGTTTCGCGCCAGCACCACGCTCGCCAGACGGCGCCATCCATCCGGACCGTCCAGGTGGCTGAGCCGTCCATCACTTCGGCGGCGAGCAGCAACCCTGTCCGCTCCTCTTTGTTGAATCTGCGCACTGAGTCCGAAGTGACCACCACTCCGACCCCGGCGGCAGGCAACAGTTGCCAGGCCTCCTCCCGGGTCGCGACCTCCCCGAGCCTCTCGATCTTGAGGCCGCAAAGTCCCAGAGTGACGTCTGGAAAATCAGCCGACTGCAACATCACTGTGCTCCTCCAACCAGTTCGATTCCCAGTTCACCGCTCCAAGAAACCGACCATGACCTCGGCCGCTTCCCAGGGACAGACGTCCGTTCAGGAGGTCGTCCAGAGCCGCCTTGAATGCCTGGCGAGCCCGGGTGGAGAGGCCGCTGGCGAGGTGCACCGCCACATCGACCTCAAGAGTGGTGGCGCCGAGGCTGACTTCATTGTAGAGAAGATGGTCCATCGGCCCCTGGGTGAACCGATCGAGGCTCACATGCTGAAAGGGCTCGTAGGGCACTTGTGCTCTCGAGAGATACACGTCGGAAAAGTGCACGTGGCCGGGTTTGCCCGAGTCAGAGCCGCGGACCTCACCGAAGAGCTCGCACTCCTCTGGAGTCAGCTCAGGCCAGGGCTGGCTGGCATCGGTTCGATAGATTCCTGCGAGTCGCCGCGCGTGAAACGCCGTGCGATGACGGAGAGCACCCTTGATCGAGCTGGCAGGAAGCACAAAGCTGTCTTCGCCGATTTCGCCGGTCTGGGGCTTGCCCTGGGCACCCGTCCATTGGATCCGCCGCTCCGTGAGAGGTAGACGATCCCAGTTTCTTTCATCATCCCGCTCAGGCTCCTGGCCCGTGGGGATTCCGCCCCCGACCATCCAGGTCCCGAGTGGTTTGAGCGAGAGCTTGCCACAGGTCCAGCTCTGATTCTCCGTCGTTCCTGGCAGAGTGAGCTCCTTAAGGACATCCTTTCCGGAAGCCTGGTCGAGCGCCACCGGCAGTTGCCCCAAGAGCTCTAGATCCTCTGCCCGGGTCAGGTCAAATTGGGCTACTCGAGCACGGACAACCCGAAAGCGACCCAGTCCGCGGCGGGTGCCCCGGCCGAGACGGACCTCAGCTCGGTCCAGGACAGCGACCAGTGGGGCCAGACGGAACGGGCTGAGATGCGAAACCGTTAGCTCGAAAGTAAAGCGAGCACCGGCCGGCACGATCAGCTCATCGAATTTGGCTCGCTCATCTGCGGCTCCGTTCATGCCCAGCCGAACATGATCGCGAGCGGCGCCGGCGGCCAGAAAGGACAGTATCTTGTCATACTTGGCTCCGCGAAAAGGGACGGGTTGGTCCGAGGCCGAGTGAACATGAGCAAAGCTGAACCGCACACGCGATGCCTCGCCCTCGTCACTGGCCTGGTAACCGAATGCCTTACGGCAGTCCCCTTCCGTGACTCCACCGCTCCCTGCCAGCGCGTGCCGCAAGATACCGGCGAGGGTCGTGCCGGGAATACACGGCAACCCGTTGGCATCGGTTACAAACACCGAGTCGAAGAGAAGATCGTCGTCTCCACCTCCTACCAGGAACGGGCTGTCAAATTGGATGGTAATTAGGCCGAGCTCAAATTTCTGCCAGGCGTAGACGGATTCAGGCACGGTTGCCTCCATTCTCAGGTCGCATGCAAGCACTCGCCAGATGTTCGAGGAACACGGGCAGATCGGCAGGCTCACACCTCTGACAGAGCCTGTCCAGGGCTGGCCCCGCTTTGCCCCAAGCGCGATCCAGCTTGCGGCGACCGCTGGCCAACCTGTTCTTGAGCTGCTCGAGAAGCGTCGCCGCTCCCTGCCGGCTCCCCGCGAATCGCTCCTGCCGGGCCAACTGGCGCAGGACTCCCCATTGCGCTGGCTTCACTCCGAAGGCCCGAAGCTCTCGAGCACCCTCACGAGCTTTCTCGTAGAGCCTCATCGCTTTCTCCCGGTGCACCGCCTGCGCGCTGGCCCACTGAAAGAGCTCGTCACCAGGCTCAGGCACAGTGCCCGACACAACTTTCTTGCACGTTTTCATCGATACCTGACGTTCAGTAAGCCAGGCCGGTGCCACCAGGACCTCTCCGTAGCCCTGGCCACGGTGCTCTCCAACCCCTCCGACGAGTGCTGACTGGAGCTGGGCCAGTTCCATCCTGTCGGGCCCTGAGAACGTGACCACAGAGCCACGCTCGATCGCGTATCGCTCGGGCTCCGGCCGGCGTCGGTGCGAGTTGAAGTGCACGATGCGAGCCGAACGCAGGAAACTCGATTCGGCTTCAAAGACCCACCCGGCCGGCAGCCCGAAGGCCGTGGGGCCGGGAAGGAGGGTCGGAGCTCCGGTCTGTGGATCGCGCAGCACGGCACGCGACACACAGAGGAACGAAATCCGCTTGGTTGCGCCCTTCCCTGACGCGAGCGCTCCGATGGAGCTGGTCCTTCGGCTGACCCGCACCATGCCCAGCTCCGCGTTGCGTGATCGACCGATTCGAACGACCTGACCGGCCAGAAAGCGCATGACCTGGTCGACATCGGCGGGCGCTCCCGAGAGAGCCGTCCAAAAGCGTGTTCCTTGGACGATGACGGGCAGGCCGAAGAGAAGTCCTTCTCGGGCCCTGCCGCCGGGATCGACCGAGGTCCGAAGGGTGTGCATCACCTCCAGCTGGATGGCGGATCCGTCCGGGCCGATCCAGCTTTCCGGACAGGGCTTGCACTGCAGTCCGGCCGTCGCCTGGCGCACTTCTGGGAGGGCAAAATTGTGAATAGGGTCGAGTTTGTTCTTCTCAATCTGCCATGATTTTGGAACAGGGTAACCCCGACCGCTTTCTGTAACCGGAACGGCATCGAGAATGCGTACGGCGCCCTGGTGAAAGAGCCGGAAGGCCTCCTCTGGGGCCAACCCAGCCTGGTAGGCGGCGGTGGCCGCCGCTCCCCAGAGGAGTCGTCCCGGGATCGTCCAGGAGAGCTCGGGCTCGCCCAGGGTTCGGTTGGAGGCAGTGGGACAGATGTCGGTCAGCAGCTCGAGATCGAGCTCAATGGTCTGGAACTGGCTCATCGCGCTCCCTCCATTGTGACGTCGACCCGGCCAAACCCTCGGTTGCGGCGGGTTCCCAGGGCTCTCAGCAGAGGCAGACAGGCACGCAGGTCCTCCTGCCAGGTTCGGTCCCCTGCCGGACCGCGCACTTCGGCGTGAAGCTCCATGGGAACACTCACTTCGCAAACGCGCAGGGTGTGCTCGGCCGCCACCCCATCAGGGTCGATCGCAGTCGAAGCCAGGAAGGTTGACAGGGAAAGCAACACCGGAGCATCCTTGGGTTGAAGTCTGGCCCACTGCCGCCATGCATCGGGGAGGGTTGCCGAACCGAACCAGAGAGCCCCCTCAGTGGTTGAGAAACGCCCTTTCTCCAGATGAACCTCTTGCTCGTCACCGTCCCCTTGACCCGGAAGAGCCGAGCCAAACCAGCGCTGAACGCGCTCGGGATCAACCTTGCGTGAAAGGGTCGCCAGCTGCATCGCATCCCGCAGCAGCCCCTTCACGGTGCGCCCCGGGATCACCGGGAGCTGACTTGCATCGCGCAGTACGACCGAGTCGACGACTGCGCCGCCCCCCTCGCCAGAGCCTGTGGCCCAATAGCTGGACAACGAGAACTTGAGCGTGCAACTCGTCATACGACCTCCTTCTCGAACTGGCGAAGAACCAGGGCATCGCGCAGGGGAGTGGTCGGCTTGTCGGAGAGGGGCAGGTAGCGGCCCGTGACTGATTCCAGAGCCGTCTCGAAAGACTGCCACCTGGAAGCCTCGGCGACTTCCCGCGCCCGCTCCCAGAGCTGAGCTGCCTGTTCCTGGCGATTCTGCTCGAACAAAGACAGCCAGTTGCGCAACGTTCCTCGAGGAATGTCTCGAGACGCCGCGGTTAATTTCAGGAGCTCGCTGACACCCTGGTGACTATCCACCAACCAGGCCACGCTCCCCGGGCAGTCGCCGGAAGCCATCGAGGTCGTTACGCGCTCGAAAGCCAGCACGCAACGCTGCGGGCCTGCCGCCTTCTTGGCCCTTCTGCACAGGTTTTCAGCCAGCTCATAAGCCCTGGAGAATGGATATCGCCGGTGAACCACCACGATGCCGGCACCCGCCCCGAGGGGACCGCCGAGCTCGCTCTCTCGTTTTTCCGTCTCCTGGTAAAAGTGCTGAAGCCATATCTCGCTGAAACGGCGAGCTTGAGCCGCGGGAACGATGTAGGTCATGTCGTCCCCGGCGGAGACGATCGGACGTGCCTTTCTTGGCTGCTTTTCGGGCAGTCCATCCACTGCGGCTTTGATCGCCGCCGCCGTCGCCGTGCTGAGCGCCTCGGAAAACCGAGTGAGCCTGCCCGGGTCGTCGCCAATCTCCAGCAGCTTTTTACCAACCCCGCTGCCATCCGCGTGGATCACGGCCACGGGTCCCTCGCCCCACCGTTCGGTCTCCTCCTCGAAGGAGCTCCAGGGATATCCTCCCGTAACGGCGCTGATTTCCGAGCGCTCCATCTGCCTGGATCTCTCCTTCGCCAGCGCCTGTGCATCCAGACGGGTCAGGCGCGCCTGACTGCGTATGCTCGGTGGCGTCTCGATGGCCGGGAGCCCGGAACGACCAGCTCGGAGTACCCACGGGTTGGCTTCGACTTCTGGGAAGAATGCCTGGTTTCTGCGTTCTGCCAGCCTCGAGAACAGGGCTTTGAGTCCCACCTCTTTTGGAACCCAGGCCTGAACGAGCTGAAGCCCTGGTGCCCGCAGGGCGACCTCAAGAGGCCATTCGCAAGCAAACTGCTCCAGCTCGATCTTTCCTGGAAAGATGGCGGTCATTGCTCCGGATGTTGCCTGGCATATCGTGGCACCGGCCTGCCGGGCTCGATCCCCGGCTGCTCGAGTCAGTCTTTCCACGAGCATGCTTCCTCCGGCCAGGTCCCGCAGTAAGCTGCTCTCGAGAATCCAAGACTGGATCCCCTTGGTTTCGTAACGATAGTACCAGCACACTGTCACTCACCCCGCTTTCAGTAGGTTGGACTCACCGAAGGCTGATTTGGATCCTAGCTCCCACCAGCGACATGTAGTGTCACTCCTCCGGAAACGACCGCACGAAACTCTGAAACTCATCCGCCAGCCTGCTGAGGTTGCGTTTCAGGTCGCCTCCTGCCAGCGGCTGACTGCGGTAACCTCCGTGCAGGATGTCGTTGCGAAAGTCTGATATCTGTCATTGGTGGGCTACCCGCTTCGGAGTACAAACCCGTGTTGCCCTTCATTTATTTTAATTCAAATAGTTATTCTCAAAGTGCAGAAAACGGGAGTCCAGAGCTAGATTCAACCACGCTTCCTCACCTCTCCCGCCTGCCACGCCGGCCGCCCCTTCTTCTTGTCGAACCCCTGTACGGGAACAAAGTCCACCTTCGCCCCGTCCTTGCGGCAGTCGGCCGGCAGGTCCCTGACCAGCACGAAAAAGCGGTCCGACTTGTCGCGAATGAAGCAGAAGGGCCGCTCGTCCCCGCAGCCTTCCACGCGTCCAGAACGGCGCTCCTTCCCGGCCGACAGGCCGGTCAGGCAGATCTCCCGCCACTCCCGGCTGGTCCGTTGCGAGAGCACAACACCCGCCTGCTCGACCGTGGCCAGCACGTCCTGGTGCGTGGCGCGAGCCGGCCAGGCGTTCTCGGCGCGAAGCTGCAAACACCACCCCAGCCAGTTGCCTGCCGTCGCGAAGTCGCCCAGTGCGCAGTGAATGCGAGCCAGCAGCAAAAAGAGGTTCACCTTGGCGCTGTCCTCTCCGTGCAAGACGACCGCCTCCTCGGCCAGGGCGCGGCCTGAGGCTACGTCCCCCAGCTCGAGGCGCAATTTGGCGAGGTCCGCCAGCACATACCACTGTTTGCGCCGGGCCCCCAGGTGCTCCTGGAGGATGGTGGCGGCTTCCTCGAGCTTGCCCTGGCCGGCCAGGCAGGCCGCGTGCCAGCGAAGAAAGTCCGGGCTGTGCGGGTAGGCGTCGCGAGCTTGACGCGCGGCGCTCACTCCCTCCTCCCATCGCTCCAGGTTGGTGAGCGCTTTCACGCGAGCCAGGTGCCAGCGCTCCAGGGGGGGCATCTGCTTGCGGCCCTCCTGAGGGCGAGCATCCAGGCTTTCGGGAGACAGTCGCTCACACCAGCTCAGCACCTCGCCCCACTGGCCGCGACGGCGAGCCGCCCCTACCGCGGCGAAGACCACCAGCTGGAGGGCCAGGCCTTCTGCTCCCTCGGCCACCATCTCCCGGGCGGCCTCCAGCACCTTCTCCTCCTGACCCTCCTGCTGCTGGGCGGGTTGCAGCCTGGCGGCATAAAGGCACCAGACCAGCTCCCACCTCAGGGCCTGCTGGTCCGGCCAGTTTCGAATGGCGCGCCGAGCCACTCCCAGGGCCGCCTCCGGATAGCCCGCCTTGCGCAGGCAGAAGGCATAGCGCCAGGCGGCTCCCGCCGAGGGGCTCTTTTTCAGGCAGGCGTGAAAGTAGGCGCCGGCCCGGGCCCACTGGCCGGCCTTGCGCAGGGCCTCGGCCTCCATCCACGACAGCGAGACTTCCGGAGTCGGTACCGTCTCGACAGCCTCGGTTTCAACCTCGTCTGCTATTTGCACGTGCCCTGGCTCCCTTCTCACACGATGTAGACCTGGTCGGTGTCATCCTCGGTGACGGTGCCCAGACCGGTGACCTGCACCAGGCCCACACACCGTCGACAGAGCACGTAGTAGCGAACGCTGTCCTCATAATGGCGCACCAGGCTGTCCACACGGGTGCGCATCTCCTGGAGCTGGCCTTCCGAGACGATGCACTCGAAGACGCTCTTTTGCACCCGCCGCCCATAGCCGAGCAGCACTTCGGCCACCTCCGAGCGAATCGGATCCTGCACGATGTCGTAGGTGACCAGCACGAACATCAGCGAAGGCCAAACGGCACGTACTCTTCCTCGCCCTGAAAGTGGCGGGCCAGGAGGCGTGCCTGCTCGAGGCAGATCTGTCGCAGAGGAAGGTTCACGCCGAATCGTGCGTAGGGTGCCGGGCGGCGCAGTCGGGCTTCGTACAGCGTGATCCACTTGGGCAGACTGGCCCGGGCAAAGAGCACGGGGTATTCGTCCGGCGCTTCCGGGGGGAGCTCGTCGTCGAGCTCGGCCGGCAGGTCGGCTTCGGGCTGGTAGCGGAAGTCGGCCGGCACGATCTGCCGGATGCTCACGCTCTTGAGGGCCAGCGCATCCACCAGCACGGGACGAAACTCCTCCATCAAGTCGAGCACCAGGCTCGGCTTTCCGTTATCGGGGGCGTGCAGTGCCCCGAGGTAGGGGTCGAGACCCACGGTCTGCACGCTGGCCGAGATCGTGCCCAGCAACAGGGCGTAGCCGAAGGAGAGCATGGCGTTGAAAGCGTCCCGTGGGGGGCGCTTGGAGCGAAGCGAGAAGCGGAACTCCTCGGGCACCAGGTGCTGGCCTACCGCGGGGAAGTAGGCCGCGGCGGCGTTCCCTTCCCAGCCGCGCACCTCGTCCAGGCTGGCTGCCGAGTCCAGTTTCGACTCGCAGAATCGAATGCGGTGGATGGCCTTCTTGACGGTTCGCTCGTAGCGTCCGCGAGTTCGTCGACTGAGGAGGTAGCGGCAGTTGATCAGCTTGCCGCGCACGAAGCGCCGGGCCAGGTCGAGCTCGAAGGCGGGGTCGTCGAGTCGGCGAAACTGTTGGCGTCGAACCAGAATGTTCTTGCCCTCGCGCGAGGCGAGCCGCCCTCGGTAGCGTCCCGAGCGAGTGAGAAAAACGGTGTCGATGCCGGTCTCGAGCAGAAAGGCGATGGCCTGCGGGGTGAGGCTGACGTTGCCCATGATCGCCACCTGCTCGAGCTTGGAGGCGTGGAGCCACTGCAGGGTTTGCCCGTGCTTCTTGATGATCAGCCGCCCCCCGGAGACATGCAGGGTGGCCCCCTGGTCGATGAGATAGAGCACCGACATCTCACATCTCCAGGCTGAACGAGACCTGCCCGTCCTCCGACCGGATGCGTCGCAGCATACCCAGTGAGGTCTTCAGCTCCTCGGTCCCGGCCTGATCGAACCACTCGCTCAGCCGGTGGGTGTAGACCGCGTGGCGCTCGCTGGCCTCGCGCAGCTCTTTGCCCGAACGCAGATAGTCCTCCACCAGGGTGCGAAACTGCAAGGTGGCGCTGGCCTGGACGCGTGACTGAAGGTGCAGCAGAGGATTGGGGTAGAGGCCCGATTCCAGGTCGAACTCGCAGCGGCATGGAAGGTGCGAGGTGACCTGGGGCAAGCGGGAGCGAATTTTGGCGCAGCTCATCGGGTTGCCCCTCAGGCGGCTCTTGAGGTACAGGCTGGCATCCAGCTCGGGAGCTTTGCGCAGCAGCACGTTGACCGCTTGCGGGCCGGTCTCCAGATGCCCCAGCGTGTGGATGACAACCCGCGCCTCATCGTGGTTGAGCTGGTTGTGATAGAGAGCCTTTTCGGCCAGCGTGCGCAGCACGCAGCAGCGTGCCAGCACGTTCTGGGTGGTGAGGTCGGAGTCGAGGTGGTAGTCGAAGAAGGCTGCTCGTGCCGAGGCGGGTTGGGCCGGCTGGCCGGGAGCCAGGCTCTCCTCTGGCTCCGGGTCGGGCTCGCTGACGCGCTCGAGATAGGCTCGAATCTCGTCCATCTCGATAGTCCGAAGCTCCAGGATCCAGGGGTAGGGCTTCTCGATGGGCAGGCCGAGCTCGTCGAGGAACTCACCCCTCTTGCCGGAGACCCGGTGCACGCCCAGGGGGAGCTTGATGAGGTTCCCCAGGCCGTCGGGCGGCACTTCGACTTGCTTGGGGAAGACCTCGATGCCGACTCCGGCGGGGGGAGGCCCGGCTCTCTTTGCGACTGCCGTCGCCAGACGGCGGGCTACGCGCGCCGGGATCGGCTGCGCGAAGAGGAACCAGATGTGAAAGCCCTTGAAGCCACTCTCCTCGAGGTAGAGAATGAGTCCTGACTCGAGGCACATCTTGAGGGCGTAGACCCGAAGCTCGCGCAGGCGCTCGAAGGCTTCCTTCTGGGTGGCTCGGGTCAAAAAATCTCGGGGCAGATCGAGATCGACGGCCGCGAAGTTCACGGTGTTGTCGACCCGCAGCACGTAGTTGCCCACGGTGTGACGACCGAGCAGATGGCCACGAGCGACCTGAGGAGTGAACGGCTCGTGGATAGGGGAGTAGCCGGTTTCTCCCTGCGGATTGGCCCATTGGCGGGCATAGA
>CAYYHB010000090.1:0-18996 GCA_964471395.1 uncultured Burkholderiales bacterium
ACAATGTGCAGTCTCTGCGCAAGAAGGGTGCCCTCGAGCACGCCGAGGTCAAGGCCCTGGTGGACGCAAAGCTCAAGCTGGCCGAGCAGGATGCCCGCGTGTCCGTCTACAAGGCGCGCGTGGCGGCCGAAGCGGCCGAGCTCGACGAGGAGACTCGCGAGCGGCTCGAGCGCATCACCGACGAGCAGGTCAAGAAGCGGGGCAAGATCACCCGCTCCACCGCTCTACTGGTGGACAAGTCCTCCTCGATGGAGCAGGCGCTGGACGTCGGCAAGCGACTGGCCGCCCTCATCGGCGGCGTGACCGAGGCCGAGCTCTTCGTCTACGCCTTCGACACCGTTCCCTACCCCATTCAGGCCAGCGGCGGGGAGCTGAGCGCCTGGGAAAAGGCCTTTGCGCCTGTCCAGGCGGGCGGCTGCACCAGCCTCGGTAGCCCGCTCGAGGCCATGCGCCTGCGCAAGCAGGCCGTGGAGCAGATCGTGCTGGTGACCGACGAGCAAGAGAACACCGCGCCCTACTTTGCGGACGCCTACAAGGCCTACTGTGAGCAACTGGCAGTAGCGCCCTCGGTCGTGTTCGTCAAGGTGGGCAGCGCCACCGACTACACCGAGCGCTTCCTGCGCGCCCAGCGCGTGCAGGTGGACACGTTCACCTTCTCGGGCGACTACTACTCGCTGCCCAACCTGATCCCGATGCTGTCGCGGGCCTCCCGCCTCGAGCTGTTGCTCGAGATCCTGGACACTCCGCTGCCCAGGCGACCGGCAAAGGGTTGACTTGCTCTCGCGGGCGCGCCGGGGCGCGCCCGCACCGGGGTCCCGCTCCGACGGCTCACCCCCGTCGGGGCGGCGCACCGGGTGGCCAGACACGTTACGTGGTCGGGCCTGGCAAACTCTGGCCAGTCCCTGGTTACCCGTCCCTGGCGACACAAGCTACTTCCAGGTCGATGGTCTGGCTGCCGCATTGCAGCCAGACCCTTTCTGGTAATTGCGACTGCAGGAGCGCCATTGGAACCGTTCGAATGGCTTTTTTTTACTCCAGGAGGGAACGTGCAGCGCCGTAGAGACTTCTTGAAACTTCTGGCTGGTTCGATGGGGGGATTGCTGCTCAGCTCGTGCGGTGACTCGGGCGGCACCGACAATCTGGGTGGAATCGGAGGCGGCCCTAACGGCTACCGCTTCTTCTCCCTGTTCGACAGCGGCAGCGTGCTGCCCGACGGACGCACCCTCGACTCGCTGCCCGGGCAGGTGCTGCTCAACGGCGCCGGACAGGTGCTGTTCTTTGGGCAGACCGCCCAGGGGATGGGCCTGTATGAGCTGATCCCCGATTACCCCGCCATCCTGCGCGAGAACCGGGGCATCCTGCTCGGCTCGCGCAAGCTCCTGGCTCGCGGCGACACGCTGAGCGATGGGTCCAGGCTCCTGGGCCTGGGCGCGGTGGCCAGCAACTCCCGGGGCAACAAGGCCATCGTCGTGCGCACCGATCAGAAGAAGCGCAATCTGCTCTTTGAGCCCTCGGGGGGCGAGGCGGGCGTGGTGGCCACCTTCCGCACCCCGATCCCCGAGTCGGGCATTCGCTTCGGGGGCACCTTCGGCGACATCGACCTCAACGACCAGGATGGACTGCTGGTGGTCGACCACTACACCCGCCAGGGGGAAGTCCGCCCTCACCAGGGGCTGTTTTTTCTCCAGCAGGCCCGGGTCGGCGCCAACACGCGGCTCTTGCAGTCCTCGCGCGATCTTTTGCCGGATGCCGAAGGCACCGTGAGCAGCATTGGCCTGGTCGACCTCAACTCGAACGGGAGCTACGTGGCCCAGGTGGTCGGTCCCGCCCCTGTGCCTCTGAGCCGTGGCAGCCTGCCGCCTCAGGGCCTGCTCCAGGGCTCCGTGGAAGACGCCCTGGCCAGCCGCCTGCTGGTTGCTCCCCCCAGTTTTCGGGTCTCGAACAGGGCCACATCCGACAAGTTCGCGCCGGGCTCGCTCATCTTCGGGCCCCGGTTGGCTGATCAGAGCGACATCGTGGCTCACATCGTGCACCAGACCAGGACCCAGCAGGCGCTGTTCGTCAATTCCCAGCAGGTGGCCCAGGTGGGCGACCGCAGTCCGGGCGGCAGCACCATTCGGGGGTTCTCGGCTCCGGTGCTGAGCCCCGATGGGGTGCTCTACGGGATCCTCATCACCGACCAGGGCCACGAGCTGGTCCGACTCTCGGCCGGCGGCCCGGTGCTGCTGCTGGCTCGAGGAGACACCGTACAGGGCAAGGTGGTCAACTCGGTGGTTCACGGTTTCCACTCCGACCAGGCCGACCAGTTCGGTCGGCTGGTCTTCGTGGGTGAATTCATGGACGGCTCCAGCGCGGTGATGCTGGGCCTTCCCATCTAGGAGGCAAGCGTGGCCGTCACAAACTTTCCCACAACATTATTGGCGACCTCTCAGCCCCTGAACCTGTGCAGCCCCGACTCCATCCCCTACTTCCCGTCCGGGGCCATCGACATCGGGGTCAGCAGCTCGGGGACCATCTTCTCGGTCGACCCCACCATCCTGGTGTGGAATTTTGACGTCAGCGCGGGCTGGTTCTTCTTCGCCGGAATGTGCGGGCCGTCCATCGCGCTGCAGTTCAATCTGGCCGGCTCTTACGACGGCAACAGCCTGACTGCCACCCTCAACGGAGACCAGATTCAGGGAGGCTTCCTGTTCGGACTGACGGCCGGCGTCGATCTGAACTTCGCCATCAGCCAGGCCAGCCTGGTCTGGGTCAAGGACGGCTGGCACAGCCACGTGGAGACGGTCTGGAACAGCAAGTTCAGCACCACGCTCAACATCCAGTTCGACATGATCGGGATCATCTTGAGCATCGTGCTCAAGATGCTGGAGGAGGACGGCCAGACCAACACGCTCCTTCAGAAAGTCAACGATATCAACCCCAACCTGCTGGCCTCCTACGGACTGTTCGACGAGGTCACCAATGGCTTTGTTGAGACGGGCGACTTCTCGGTGAGACCAGGATTCAGCCTGCCGATCAACTTCGTGGAGTTCATCCCCGGACTGTCGGAGATCAACGAGGCGCTGGAAGCTCTGGCCGGCGGTCTCTTCATCGGGCCGACCATCGGGATCACCATCCCGGCCCAGGTCAACCTGACCGACATCCAGGTGGGCGGCCAGAACTACTCCAACCTCCAGATCAGCGGCTCCACGGTGACCGGCACCACCACCGGCCCGGCCGGAGGAGGCACCACCCTGGAGGTGGGCCTGACCCGCACCCCCGGCCTGGACTTCACCCTGGGCATCGGAGCCAATGTCTCGATCTGCAAGATCTTCAGCCTGGGCGGCTCCTACTCGGTAGACATCCTCGAGCTGCTGGGCATCCAGATCGACCTGGGCACCTTCCCCACCAGCCTGAGCAACACGGTGGGCTCCACCACTCTGGCTGAGGGTAAGGCTTTCCAGCTTGCCGAGGTGATCCTGGAGGCACCCACCGCGTAGCAGGTAAGCGATCGCCGGGTAGAAGGGGAATACCTCACCGTCTGGCTTTATGCGAAACGCCTGCATCGACGTGGCCTGGTCCAAGGGCCGAGAGCGGATTCCGTTCGAGGTCGCCGACATCGGCGACTTGTCCAGCGATTTCGAGGTCAAGCGGGCGGTGCGCGCCTACCTTGGCGAGCGCTGCCCCGACCTGACCGACTATGCCGTGCTGCGGGCCGGCCCCACCCGCTACTACCTGCGCGTTCCGCTGACGCTGCGGCTGCGCCGGGCGATTCAGAGGCTGGATGCCTGGTGCGCTCGCCGGGTGGGCCCTGAGAGCGCCCTGGAAGCCTGGCTGCGTCAGCGCCTGCGCCCTCTGGGCCTGTTCCTTCAGCACCGGGTGCTTGCCCCCCTGGGCCACCTGGCCGGACTTTTGCTGTCTCTGGTCTGGAGGCTGCTCCTCAAGCCCCTGGGCCGCCTGATCGGGGTTCTGCTGCGCCTGCTCTGGAAGCTGGCCCTCAAGCCCCTGGGCCGTCTGATCGGGCTGCTCTGGAAGCTGGCCCTCAAGCCCCTGGGTCGCCTGATCGGCTTGCTCGGGCGAGCCCTGACCCCCCTGTCCGCCGCCCTGGAGCAGTCTCTGGAGCACCTCTGGGCCGCCCTGGTGCGCCTGGTCCGGGCAACCGTGCGGGTCCTGACCAGGCCCCTGGCCACACCCCGAATGCGCCGGCTGAGCCGCCGCCTGAGGGCCCGACTCGAGCTCCTGGGCGCCTGGATCTTCGGCGTGGTGGAGCGAGTGCTGACCGGCCAGACGGCCGAAGAGCGCGAGCGCGACCACCGCCTGCGCCTGCTCGAGTCGCTGCTCACCACCCCCCACCGGCGGCTCGACCGGTTGGCGGGTCTGCACGAAGAGATGGCCACCCAGGACCTCCTCTTCTACGTGCACCTGGCCGCCTGGTATCAAAAGCACGGCCAGGTGCGCGACCACCAGGAGCTTTTCACAGTGCAGCTGGTGCTCGACCCCACCTACCGCGAGGTGGGGCTGGCCCTGCTGCGCGAGCTGCCCCCCTACCAGCTGGCCCGGGTCCTGACCGAAATCAAGCGCCGGGGGAAGAACCCTCCCCGCTCGCTGCGCACCGAGGTGGAGCGCTACCTGCGCCGACGCGAAGCCGACCCGGCCGCCTTCGACGGGGCGGTGCTGACCGCTCGCAAGGCCCTCAAGCAGCTCTACACCAGCCTGCACATCCGGCCCGGCCCCAGGGCCCAGGCCATCTTGTTCGAGGACCGCCCGCCCGCGGACAGCCGTCTGTTCGCCCTGCGCGAGCTGGCCCGCGAGCGCGACCCCGAGCGCCAGGCGGCGCTGGTACGAGAGCATCGGCTGCCCTACAAGGTCGCCGCCGGACTCCTGGTGCGCCATGAAGCCACCGCGCTGGCGCTGGTGGAGCAGATGAGCCCGGCCGAGCTGCTCAACCACATGGGCACCCTCAAGAAGAACGGCTGGTTGGCCCTCGAGAGCGTCGCCGAACGGGTGCGCTCGGCCCTGGAGCAGGCCGGCTCCAACCGGCGCGTGAGCGCCCTGAAGGTGGAGAAGGCCGCCCGCGCCGCCGGGGAGGACTGGCAGGGACTGCTCGACCGCATCCTGCAGCAGCGGTTGCAGCGCAATACGGGCTGGATCACGCGCTCCACCGCCCTGCTGGTGGACGCTTCTGCCTCCATGGAGCCGGCCCTGGAGCTGGGCAAACGCCTGGCCTCGATGGTGGCGGCCGTGGCCAGGGGGCCGCTGGCCGTCTACACCTTCGCTCGCGAGAGCACCCTGGTAGAGCCCGAGCGACGCGACTACGCTGGCTGGGCGGCCGCCTTCGAGAGCCTCGAGGCCCGGGGCCAGAGCTCGATGGGAGCAGCCCTGCTGACCCTCTACAAGAGTCCCCAGGTCTTCGATCAGGTGATCCTGGTCAGCGATCAGCGCGAGAACCAGTCGCCCCGCTTCCTGCCCTCGCTGCGCCTGCTGCGCCGCCGCAACCGCTGGCTGAGCTTCTGCTTCGTCAACCTGGACGGGGGGGTGCACTTGCTGGAGGGCGACTGCCGGCGACTCAAGGTAGACGTCCAGAGCTTCAACTTCCAGGGCGACTACTACGCCCTGCCGAACCTTTTGCCATTCCTGGCCCAGCCCTCGCGGATGGCCACGCTGATGGAAATTCTGGATACGCCCCTACCGGGACGAACCTGAGCCAGCAGAGAAGACTTACCGATGACCGACGTGCGCAAGCTGATCGCCCGCCTGGGCGCCGCCGAGCAGAAGCTGACTCGCTTTCTGGCCCCCTGCCTGCCGGGGGGCCGGGTGCGCACACGCGTACAGGGTCTGGTGTGCGAGTTCGAGCCCCCGGCCGGCTTCGAGGGCTGGGGGGCTTTCGCTCCCGAGGGGCGTACGGCTCGCCTGCTCGAGCCGGCCGACCCCATCGCCGTGAGCGAGTATCTCTCGCTCTTCCCGGCCCTGCGGGTCCGCCTGATCCACCCCGTCCGGGGGCGCACGTGGCTCTCGTACCCTGTCAACGAGAGTGACGCCCGCCAGCGGCTCGGTCAGGCCCGCCCCCTGCTCGTGCACCTGGTGGACGAAGGCGCCCGCCTGGAGGTAGCCGTGGCTCGCCTGGAAGGCGGCACGCTCTGGTTCGACCAGCTCGACCGCAAGGCCGACCCGCTGGAAGCGGCTTTCCTGAACGAATCCCTGGAAGCTGAGGTCTTTCCCGAGAAACTGAGTGGCAAGGGCCTGACCCCTGAGATGCGGGTGGCCTATCAGCTGGCCGTCACCCAGGAGACCTTCTTCCAGGAGACATTGCGTCTGCGAAACGAGCACGAACGCCTGCGCCAGGCCCTGCGCGTGGGCGGCGGCCAGCTGGGGAGCTCCCTGGACCGAGGAGACCACTGGGTGGTGGAGTGGACCGACAGCCAGGGCCAGCGCCACAGCTCGGCCATCAGCAAATCCGACCTCACGGTGCTCAGCGCCGGCATCTGCCTGGCCGGGGAGGACCGGCGCTTCGACCTGCAATCGCTGGTGGGCGTGGTGGAGGGCAACTGGTGAGCGAGTTTTTCTTGCACGAGCGCCTGGCCCGCTCAGAAAAGACCCTGGAGCGACTGGCTCGCTGCCGCATCACCGTGTGCGGGGCCGGGGCCCTGGGGGCCAACCTGTGCGAGACCCTGGCGCGGGCCGGCGCGGGCGCCCTGCGGGTGATCGACAAAGACCGCATCGAGCCCCACAACCTGTCCACCCAGCCCTACTTCAAGAGCGACGTGGGCTCGTTCAAGGCCCGCATCCTGGCCCACAATCTGTATCGCGCGCTGGGCACGAAGGTCGAGGCTCTCTCCGAGGAGCTGACCGCTGCCAGCATGGACAAGCTGCTCAAGGACAGCGAGCTGGTGCTGGACACCTTCGACAACTCGCCCTCCCGCCAGCTGGTCAGCGACTGGTGCCGCCAACGTGAGCTGCCCTGTCTGCACGCCGGGTTGGCGGCAGGCTTCGCGGAGGTGCTCTGGAACGAGGTCTACCGGGTTCCCTCTCCGGCCGCCGGGCAGGACGACTGCAACTACCCGCTGGCTCGCAATCTGGTCATGCTGACGGTGGCGGTGACCGCGGAGGTCGTCCTCACCTGGCTGGGGTGGGGCGAGCATGAAAGCTACACCATCACGCTGGACGACCTGGCCGTCCGGCCGTTTTGCTGAGGAGGCTCCCCGAATGCGAGTGACCATGGTTCTGGGACTGATCCTGGCTTTGCTGGGCTCGGCCGGGGCACAGCGAGCAAACGACAAGAAAGCCACCCTCAAGGTGATCAAGAACAGCGCGACCGGCACCTCCAACCCGGCCGAGACGATGGTCGAGCTGAGCGTGCAGGTCACCAACGCCGGCCAGGCTCAGCTGGCCTTCTCCAACAACAACTTCGTGCTGGTGGACGACCAGGGCAAGCGCCACCTGGTCAACCGGGGGCGCTACCCCGAGCGCTTCGACCTTTCCCCGGGCGAGTCGGCTACAGCCACCCGGGTCTTTTTCACTCTGCCCAAAGAGGTCAAGCCGGCGGCAGTGCAGCTCATCTTGCTGCGCGGGTCGATCGGGGAAGCGAAGCTCTAAAGGGCCACCCTCAGAGCAGCTCTTTCAGCTCCACCACCTTGATGGGCCCGAGCCTGAGCGCCTCGAGCTTGGGCCGAATGACCTTCACGTCCCCCACGATCACGACCGCCACACTGTCGGTCTGCAGCTGCTTTTCGGCCGCCGCCTGCACCTCGGCCGAGGTGACGGCCAGAATCTTGTCCACGTAGGTGGCGTAGTGGTCGTCCGGCAGGCCGTAGAGGAGCTGCTCCTCGAGTTGCCCGGCCACCTCCTGGTTGGTCGCAAACGAGGACGGGAAGCTGTAGGCCACGTTGTTGCGAGCCTTGGTCAACTCCCCCTCGGGCACGGGCTTTTTCATGCCCTCGAGCTCGACGAAAAACTCGCCCACCGCTTCGGCCGTCTTGTCGGTCTGCACGGCCGCGGTTGCCACGAACGGGCCGGGCAGACGGCGCATGTCGAATCCCGAGCGGGCCCCATAGGTGTAGCCATTCTTCTCGCGCAGGTTCTGGTTCAAGCGCGAGGTGAAAGAGCCGCCCAGGATGGTGTTCAGCACCTCCAGGGCAAAGTAGTCGGGCGTGGCCCGATCCACCCCCACCCGGCCGATGCGGATCACCGATTGAGCCGCCCCCGGCTTGTCCACCAGGTAGACGGTGCGGGGGCCGTGCTGGACGGGGGCAGCCACAGTCGGCTCCTCGGCCGGTCTGCTGGCCTTCCAGCTGCCGAACTGGGCCTCCAGCAACCCCACCACCTCGTCCACCCTCACGTCCCCCACCACGATGAAGGCGGCCTTCTCGGGACGATAATGCGAGGCGTGAAAAGCGGCCAGCTGCTCGCGGTTGACCCCTTTGACAAAGGCCATGCGACCCGTCAGGCTGCTTCCGAAACGATGCTCGGGGCCAAACAGAGCGTGAGGAAAGGCCAGCCGCGCAATGGTGCCGGGGTCATCACTGAGGCGAGAGAACTCCACCAGCAGCTCTGTGCGCCTGCGCTCGAGCTCGGCGGCGGGGAAAGTGGGTCGCAAGACCACGTCGGCCATCACCGGCAGGGCCTGAGCCAGCCGGGCCACGGGCACGTACAGTCCCACGCTGGTAGCGTCATAGCTGGTGCTGGCCCCCAGGCTGGCGCCCAGGTAGTCGAGCTCGTCCGCCAGGGCCAGGGCGTCGCGCGCGCCGGCCCCCTCGTCGAGCAGGCCGGCGGTCAGCGAAGCCATCCCGTAAGCGCCGGCCGGGTCGGAGGCACTGCCGCTGGTGAGCAGCAGGTCCACGGCCACCACCGGCACCTGGTGGCGCTCCACCACCCAGACCGGGATGCCGTTGGAGAGAGCACGCTTGTGCACCGTGGGCAGGGTCAGCGAGGGAGGGCGACCGCTCTCAGGTGGATGGGTGCGGTTTTGCCCCAGCACCGGGGCCACCAGGAGCAGCACGAGCAAGAGCAGCGGGATCACTTCTTCACCTCCGGCACCACGGTCAGCTCCACCCGGCGGTCGGCGGGCAGGAAGCTGCGCACCACGGCCGACAGGTCGCTGGCGCGCACGGCCCGGTAGCGATTGAGGTCCAGAGCGAAATAATCAGGATTGCCGGTGGCCACGTAGTAGGCGTTCAGCATGTCGGCCTTGCCCCCGAAGCCGCTCAGCTGCTCGAGGCCGGCCAGGAAAGAAGCCTCCAGGCCGTTGCGGGCACGGTCGAGCTCGCGCTGCGAGACCGGCTCGCGCCGCAGGCGCTCGAGCTCCTCATCCACCATCTTCTTCAGCTCTTCGGTGGTATGCCCGGGACGGGGAGTCAGCACGATATGAAAGGTGCTGGCCAGGCGCTGGGAGGCCTGGTAGGCCGAGACTTCCTGGGCTACCTGCAGGTCATAGACCAGACGCTTGTAGAGGCGCGAGTTCTTGCCTCCGGCCAGGACCTGGGCCACCAGGTCGAGCTCGGCGTCGCCGGGGGCGTAGTGAGGGGGCGTGATCCAGGCGATATCCAGGCGGGGCAGCTGCACCTTGTCCTGGATGGTCTTGCGCACCACCTTCGTCAGCTTGGCCGGAGGAGGGGCCACCGGCAGCACGGGCTGACCGGGCTTGACAGTGCCAAACCACTTCTCCACCAGGGCCCGGGTCTTGACCGGGTCGATATCGCCGGCGATGACCAGGCTGGCATTGTTGGGCACGTAGTAACGCTTGAAGAAGTCGGCCACGTCCTTGTGGGTAGCCGCGTTCAGGTCAGCCATATAGCCGATGGTGGGCCAGTGGTAGGGGTGACCGGCGGGGAAGGTCAGCTCGTCCACGATGATCGAGGCCATGCCGTAGGGCACGTTGGCGTAGCTCTGGCGCAGCTCATTCTTGACCACCTCGCGCTGGCCGTTGACTCGCTCGGGGGTCATCGTGTCGAGCAACCAGCCCATGCGGTCAGACTCGAGGAACAGGGCCACCTCGAGCGCGTTGGAGGGGACGGTGATCCAGTAGTTGGTGCGGTCGCTCGTGGTGGAGCCGTTATTGTCGCCCCCGACGGCTTCGAGCAGGTTGTCGAAGTCACCCTCGGCCACGTTCTTGCTGCCTTCGAACATCAGGTGCTCGAACAGGTGGGCAAATCCGGTGCGCTTTGGCTTCTCGTTGGCCGAGCCGACGTGGTACCACAAATTGACGCTCACCATGGGCAGGCTGTGGTCTTCGTGGAGGATCACATGCAGCCCGTTGGGCAAGTCGAACTCGGTATAGGGCACCGACTGGGCCCGGGCCGGAAGAAAGAGCAGAAAGAGCACGCACAGGAAAGTGGACAGGCTTTTCATCCGGGCACGTTCTCAGCCTTCGGCCGGCTCCCTCCTTCCGGTCAATCCGTTCCAGCGCAGATGATGCCCCACCGGCAGGGTGGCCGACACCCACCGCACCCGGGCCAGATTCGCTCTCATTGTCTGGTCGCCTCGTGCAGGGCCTGAACAGTCGGCGTGCAAAGGACGAACGAACCCTCGGAGAGGACCTCTACCGATGTACAAGACGATCCTGGTGACCCTGGACGGCTCGACCCTGGCTGAGCAGGCCCTGCCCCACGCTGAAGTGGTGGCGCGCGGCTCGGGAGGCGAGTTGATCCTGCTTCAGGTGATCAGCCTCTCCAACATCGGTCAGGTCACCCTCGACACCGAGGTACCTATCGACTTTCCCTCCGTGGAGCAGCGCCTCAAAGCCGAGGCCGGCGAGTATCTCCAGAATAAGGCCGCCCCGCTGGCCGAGAAGGGCATCAAGACCCGCACTCTGGTGGCCCGAGGAGGGGCCGCCACGGCCATCATGGAGGTGCTCGAGCGAGAGAAGGTCGATCTGATCGTGATTACCTCGCACGGCCGCAGCGGGCTGAGCAAGTGGGTGCACGGCAGCACGGCCGCCAAGATTCTGGATAAATCGACCTGCCCGGTGCTGTTGATCCGCTCGAAGTGATCTATCGCTACGCCTGGGCCTCCATCGCTGCCGCCCTGGCCACCGTCGGCATGAAGCTGGGGGCCTACTGGGTGACCGGCTCGGTGGGCCTGCTCTCGGACGCGCTTGAGTCAGTGGTCAATCTGGTGGCCGCCTCGCTGGCCCTGGGCATGCTTTGGTGGGCCGAGCAGCCGGCCGACGAGGGGCATCCCTTCGGGCACGCCAAGGCCGAATATTTCTCCAGCGGGGTGGAGGGAGCCCTGATCGTGCTGGCTGCCGTCGGCATCGGGACCGCCGCCGTGCCCCGGCTACTCGCCCCCCAGCCGCTGGAGTCGGTGGGGCTGGGTCTGGCCCTGGCCACTGGCGCTTCCCTGATCAATCTGGGGGTGGCCCTGTTCTTGCTCCGGGCGGGAAAAAAGCACAGCTCCATCGCGCTGGAGGCAGACGCCCACCATCTCCTGACCGATGTCTGGACCTCGGTGGGCGTGGTGGGTGGAATCGCGCTGGTATGGCTGACCGGCTGGCTCTGGCTGGATCCGGCCCTGGCCCTGGCGGTAGCCTTCCACATCGTCTGGACCGGGGTGCAGCTGGTCAAGCGCTCGGCTCAGGGACTCATGGACGCGGCCATTCCCCAGACCGAGCAGGAGGCCATCGATAGGGTGCTGGAGGGCTACCGCCAGCAAGGGATGGACTTCCACGCCGTGCGCACGCGCCGGGCCGGCTCGCGCTCTTTCGTCTCGCTGCACGTGCTGGTGCCCGGCTCCTGGACGGTGCAGCGCGGCCATGATCTGCTCGAGCAGGTCGAGCGCGACCTGCGAGCCATCTCGCCCACCAACGTCAGCGTGTTGACCCACCTCGAGCCGCTGGAGGACCCGGCCTCGTTTGCCGACGAGCAGCTGTAGGGCTCCAGTGCGCGCGTTGACCTGTGTTCAGAATGAGAACGCTATCCATGAAACGGCGCCGCGCTCATTCCTGAAGCGTTCCACGCGCGCCTCACTCGAGCTCGAGGTCGAGTTGCAGCACCTCGACCCACTGCTCGGGGGGAAACGAGAGACTGTCGCGCCCGGCCTGCCAGGCCCTCACCGCCTGGCGGAAGGCAGCCGAGCCCGGCTCGTTCCACAGCTGCAACACCCGGTACAGGGCCGACCGGGCCGCCTGGGGATCGCCCGCCCCTGAGGGCTCGGCCTGACTTGCATAGGCGTAGACGCGGCGGGCCAGCTCTCCGTCCCTGGCCTGGCGCGAGGCAACGGGTCGCCCCTCGCTCACGGCCAGCCCCTGCGACTTGATGTAAGCCAGAGCGTCCTTGTAGCGGTCGGCGGGATGGGGGTGAGTCGGGAAGATGTCCAGACCGGGGTTCTGAGATGCGATCTCCTGGAACAACTCCAGGGTAGTGAGCGCGCCCCGCGGATCGTAGCCCGCCCGAGCCATCAGCTCCATGCCCCGCCGGTCGGCCTCGGCCTCCATCCCGCGCGAATAGCCCGATACCAGCACGTTGTTGGTGACGTTGGCCAGCAGCTGAAGCCATTCCTGGCTGCCCTGGGTCAACAAACCCAGCAGCAGGCTGGTCATGCCGGCGTTGCGGGCCAAACGTCCGAGGTGATCGCGCTCGAGGTGAGCGATCTCGTGGGCAGCCACGAAAGCCACCGCGTCCTCGTCGCCGGAAGGCAAACGTTTCAGGAGCCCGGTCAGAAACACCACCTGGCCGTCGGGCAGGGCGTAGGCGTTGACGGTGTCATCCTCCTGCACCACCGAGACCCGATACTGAATGTCCTTGCGCTCGGTCACCTCGACGATGCGGTAGAAGATGGTCGAGACGAAGGAGTGAGGATCGGGTGCGGTGGGCTCGCCGTACTCACGGCGAATCTGATCGCGGATCTCATCCGAGCTCTCCTCGCGTTGCTCAGGGCTGAGTTGGGCCTGAGCGAACGTGGTGAGCAGCAGTAGACAAAGAAGCAGATGTCGCATGAGAGAGATTTCTCCCTCCTCAGTGCAACACCCGCTTCCTGATCCGCTCGGCGTACTCGGCCACCCGATCCATCAGGCCATCGAGGTTGACGCTCAGCACCTGGCGCTCCTCCATCACGACCCGGCCGTCGATCACCACCGTGCGCACATCGCTGGCCCGGGTGGTGTAAGCCAGGGTGGAGGCCAGGTCGTAGACCGGCAGCTGGTGGACGCCGTCCAGGGCCACGATGATCAGGTCGGCCCGCTTGCCCGCCTCCAGGGTGCCCACCTCGTCCCCCAGCGAGACGGCCCGGGCTCCCAGGCTGGTGGCCATCTGCAAGGCCTGGCCGGCGGGCAGGGCGGTCGGATCAAGAGCGGTCACTTTCTGCAGGAAGATGGCCGTCTGCAGCTCCTGCCAGGGGTCAAGGTCGTTGTTGGAGGCCGGTCCGTCGGTGCCCAATCCCACGGCCACGCCCTCCTTCAGGAGGGCCAGCACGGGGGCGACGCCCGAGGCCAGCTTCATGTTGGAGTGAGGGCAGTGGGCCACTCCCACCCCGGCCCGGGCCAGCCGCGCGATGTCGGCTTCATCCGCCCAGACCACGTGAGCGGTCAGGGTGCGCGGGCCGAAAAAACCGATGCTCTCGAGGTAAGCGGTGGGCGAGAGCCCCTGGTGCTCGCGGGCCATCTGCTCAGTCTCGGTGCGGGTCTCGGCCAGGTGGGTCATGAGGGGCAGCTCGAGCTCGTCGGCCAGGTGGCGGCTCTGGCGTAGATGATCCTCGCTGACGGTATAGGGGGCGTGGGGGGCCACCGCCGGGGTGATCAGCTGATGCCCCTTCCACTCGCGGGCAAAAGCGCGCACATTGGTCACGCCCTCCTCGAAGCTTCTCGCATCGGGCACGGGAAAGTCCACCAGAGCCTGCCCCAGGACGCCGCGCAGGCCGGCGGCGGCAAACTCCTCGGCCACGGTGCTTTCGAAGTAGTACATGTCGGCCACCGTCGTGATGCCGGCCTGGATCATCTCCAGGCAGGCCAGCCGGCTGCCCCAGCGCACGAACTCCTGGTTCACCTCAGCGGCCTCGGCCGGGAAGATGTAGTTCTGCAGCCAGTCCATCAAGGCGCGGTCGTTGGCCAGTCCACGAAAGAGCGTCATGGGGGCGTGGCAGTGGGCGTTCACAAGTCCGGGCAGCACCGCCCGGCCGGTGGCGTCGAGCACGTTGCGAGCGTGGTATTGCTCGGCCTCCGGCCCCACCGCTGCGATGCGCTGGCCCACCACGGCCACCGAGGCACCTTCGAGCACCAGGCCGGGCTCGACCATGGGCAAGACCCGCCCGTTTCGAATCAAGAGATCGCAGGACTTCATGGAGACACTTCACCCTCCGCCAGAATCGCCTCCGCCCCGCGCCAGGCCCGCACCGCCGCGGGTAGCTCGGGGGCCTCATGCACCCCCATTGCCGCGGCCAGCTCTTGCACCGGCACCAGCCCGTCCCGAGCCACGAATCCGGCCTTCACCAGTGCCAGCGAAGCGGTTCGGGCGCGCGACTCCAGGCGGTGCTCGATATAGACCCAGCGCTCATCCCAGCCCAGCACCCGGGTGTGCAGAGTGAACCGATCCCAAAGCTTCAGGGCGCGACGAAAGCGCACCTGAGCCGAGACGATCACCGGAGTCCAGCGACGCCGCAAGGCGATGCGCCACAAACCCGAGCGCGCTATCAAATCCAGCCGCCCCAGGTCCATGAAGGTCAAATAGCGGCCGTTGTTGACGTGTCCCATCAGGTCCAGGTCCGGGGGCCAGACCCGCAGGTCCAGCGTGGAGTCTTCCAGAGGCCTGATGCGGGGCCGAAACAGGCTCAACATCAGCACCCAGAGCATGCGCAGCCAGAGGTTCACGTCGCTTGCAGCCACTCCAGGTAATGAGAAAAGACCTCCAACCCGTCGGGCACCACCGGCACCTTCCGGGCCCACTCTTCCAGACGCTCGTGCTCGAGCCAGTCGCCCCAGCAGATCTCGCTCTCTTGATGAGAGATGGGTCCGTCCCAGCGCACCCGGTAGACGTGGATGAAGCTGCGGTTCAGAGGCCCCTCGTAGAGATGCTCGAAGAGCCACTCTGGCTCTGGGCCGACCACGCCCAACTCCTCGGCCACTTCGCGCCGGGCCGCCTCGAGGTAGCTCTCGCCGCTCTCCACCACGCCGCCCACGAACATATCAAAGAGGCCGGGGAAGACATCCTTGGTGGTCGTGCGCTGGTGCACGTAGACAGCCCCCCGCTCGTTCTGCACCAGGATTCCCACCCCGCGGTGGAGCAGGTTCTGCGAGCGCACGGTGCGGCGGTCGGCCTGGCCCACCACCCGGTTCTGCTCGTCGACCAGGTCGACCAGCTCGTGAGTCATCGCCCGCAGTTCTTATCGGCGAAGGTGAATCCTCCCGGGGGTGGAAGCAGGCGCCTGATGACCGAGCGAGACACCTCCTACCAGCGCCTGCTCGAGGGCAATAAGAAGTGGGTTCGGCGTATGATCGACGCCGACCCGGAGTTTTTTGGACGCCTGGCCCACGGCCAGCAGCCCTTTCTCCTCTGGATCGGCTGCGCCGACAGCCGGGTACCGGCAAACGAGATCATCGACGCCGTGCCGGGCGAGGTTTTCGTGCACCGTAACATCGCCAACCTGTTCGTGCACACCGACATGAACGCCCTGAGCGTGCTTGAATACGCCGTCAATCACCTGCACGTCCAGCACGTCATCGTGTGCGGCCACTATGGCTGTGGGGGCGTGCGGGCGGCCATGTCGGCCAAGCACCACGGCATGATCGACAACTGGCTGCGCCACATCAAGGATGTCTATCGTCTCCACCAGAGGGAGCTGGAGGCCATTGAAGACCTCCAGTTGCGAGAGCGGCGTCTGGTGGAGCTGAACGTGATCGAGCAGGTGTATAACGTCTGCAAAACCTCTATCGTGCAAGAATCCTGGCTCAAAGACAAGCTGCCCCAGGTCCACGGCTGGGTTTACGACGTAGCCAACGGGCTGGCGCGCGACCTGGAGGTCAACTTCTCGGGCCTGGACGAGATGGCCGAAATCTATGAATTCGAGCCCCGGGGGGCCTGAGCCGAATGGAGTGGGCTCATAAGGACCGCCGCTCCACCCCGCGGGTCGGCTGCGACCTGAACCACAGCGTAACGGCGCGTTTTGCCGTGCCCGGTCAGAACGAAGTTCCGGTGGCCCTCTACCTGCTCGACCTCTCGGAAGGGGGCATGCGCATCAACCTCGACCGCGAGCTTCCCGCCGATGAGGAATTCGAGCTGATCGTCTCGATGGCCAGCCTGGGAGGCCAGGAAGGCGAGCTTCGCACTCGCTGCCAGGTGGCCTGGCAGAAGGGGCTGCTGGGGGAGGCCTGGGTGGCTGGACTGCGCTTCCTGGAGATGTCTCCGGCCGATCAGGCTCGTCTGCGCGAGACCATCGACGGATTCGAGGGGCCCAACCGCCGCCTGCGCTTTCGGCTGCGCTCGGTGGTGCCGGTCTCGGTCCGCTTCGAGGACGACTGGTTCTACATGACGGCCACCGAGCTGAGCCCCGAGGGCCTGCGCATTCGCACCACCCCGGTGCCATGGTTGAGCCCGGGATGCCAGCTCATCCTGTGGCTCCACCTGGGCTCGGAATGGCCTCTCGAGCCTCTCGACGGCGAGGTGCTCTGGCGCGAGGATGTTTGGCGCGACCGCATCGAGGTGGGATTCCGCTTTCTCGAGTTGGATGAGGATGACGCCCGGTTGATCCAGGCCTACATCGATCGCAGCCTGCAAGAAGAAGAGGGCGAAGACGCCTGAGGCGCCGCGCGTTGAACGCTGCAGCCGCAGCGCCGTTCCGTGGAGTGCGAGAGTGTAGCTAAGAGTTGCGCTTGAGGTGATAGTTGAAGTGGTTGCCCGGGTTGAGGCGTCCTTTCACCCAGTAACCATCCGGGGTCATGGCGATGGTGGCCTTGATGTCGCCCGGGGCCCCTCCTCCAGAGAGCAAGACCCCTTCCGCGGTCAGCTCGATGGTGAAGTCGCAATTCTTCTCGCGCACGAACCCGCTGGCTTTGATCTTGTTAGGCTCGGTCTTAACGCTGAGATTACCGCTCGACTCCATGAAGAATCCGCTGAGCTCGGCCCCCTCGGGCGTGGCGACGATCTCAAGCTCGGTGCGCTCGCCCTGCTTGCCGCCATGAAAGCGGAAGCGACCGGCCTCGAAGGTGCCGTTCAGGCGAGAGGTGAAGCGCCCCGACTCGCCCTCGAAGGACATGCCATTATCGGTCAGCTGGATGCGCGAGTTGGTGCGAAACCGGCCGGTATCGCCCTGGATCGGGATGGGGTTCTGGGTAAAGTCAATGTTGTAGTTGACTTGCTGCAACCCGATGTTCCCCTGGATGTGGGCCACCCCCGCCTCGCGCCGGAAACGCAAGTTGACGTTGAACTTGCCGGTCTTGCCCTGGAGGTGGAACCCCGGGCCGTCCTGGTGAAGGGGAATGCAGCCGATCCCCTCCCAGCTGATCAAGAAGGGCTTGCCGTCTAGCATGAGAGGGAAGATGAGCTGATTCGCGCGCTCGGCCATCCAGGGGCAGATGTACCAATCGACCAGACCCATCGGGGTGAGCCAGTTCGGGTCCAGAGACAGTTGGGCTGGGGGCGGCAGCGTCTGGATCTCCTGGGCCTGAAATTCGCTCATAGCTCGCTCCATCTCGGCAAGATTTGGTGACCTTCGCCTAGCGGACCAGGAACCCCTACACCGGGGGTACTCTTCCGGTAGCTTGAGCTCGCTCAAAGCAGCAGTCGATGGCTGGCTCGGGTCCGGCCCGGTGACTCATTCCCGAGAGCTCTGCGAAGCGCTCTTGCTCTGGGTCCCTCCAAGAGTCAGTAGGCGTCAGCGAGGGCTCAGCACCTTGCCGTGATTGAAGCTGGTGATCAGGTTGCGGTAGGCGGGCAGGTGGTTGGAGAAGATCTCGGCCAATCCCTCGACGTCGTTTCGCCAGTCGCGATGCAACTCGCAGGCCACGCTGAACCAGTTCATCAACTGCGCCCCGGCCGCGCTCATGCGAGCCCAGGCTGCGTGGCGCACGGTCTCGTCAAAGGTTCCCGAGGCGTCGGTCACCACGAACACCTGGAACCCCTCCTGGATGGCTGACAGGGCGGGGAAAGCCACGCACACGTCGGTGACCACCCCGGCCAGGATCAGCTGCTTGCGGCCCGTGGCCTTGACCGCCTTGACGAAGTCCTCGTTGTCCCAGGCGTTGATCTGCCCGGGCCGCGCGATGCAGGGGGCGTCAGGGAAACGCTCGGTCAGTTCCGGTACCAGCGGCCCGTTGGGTCCATCCTCAAAGCTGGTGGTCAGGATGGTGGGCAGCTTGAAGTAGACGGCCAGGTCGGCCAGGGCCAGCACGCTATTTTTGAACTCGTTGGGCGAAAAGTCTTGCACCAGCGAGATCAGCCCGGATTGGTGATCGATCAGCAGCACGGCTGCCTCATCTTTGCTCAACCGTTGGTAAGTCATGGCTGGATCATCCTTTCACTTTCTCGAACAGGCCAGCGCGCAAGTCCTGGCTCGCAGCGGAAGGACTGCCTGCTCAAATCCCTCCCCGGGGCCGCGACAACGGTATCCTAGTTCAGGCGAACCAGGCGCGAGGGCATACTGTCAGGCAGCTCGAGCCCCGGCTCGAACTCGCGGCTCAAGCTCTCCAGCAGCGAGCGCATGGTACCCTCACGCATCGCCTGGTATATGCCACCTACAACCTCTTCGATCGATTTGTCACTGACAGTCATCACGTTCTCTCCACAAAATAAGGCCGCGGGGGAATACTCCTTGCAGCCTCAACTCTCCTTCAGGCAATTTTCAGGCCACTCGGCTAGACTGCAGCCACAAAGAACCCCGCCCGGGGGAGGAGGACCCACCATGGTACTGACCCAAGCCGCCGCCAATCAGGCCGCCCGCCCGTCCAGCGCAGTCTCGCCCCAGGTCTTCAACCAGCCCACCTCGGCCGCCGGTCCGTCTCCGGAGGAGTCGGTACAGCTCTCCGGGGGCGGGATGAGCATCTCCACCAAGAACGCCATCGTCTCGGCCGTGGCCGGTCTGGGCATCTCGGCCCTGGCC
>CAYYHB010000091.1:0-18810 GCA_964471395.1 uncultured Burkholderiales bacterium
AGCAAGCCAGACCGAAGAGCATGTACCAAAGGGAGCTGGCTTTGACGTTGTTGACCACCCAGTTGAGGGGAGTCATCAAGACTCCACCGCCAGGCGTTTTCTCGACGTAGGCCGGAATTTTGTCGATCAGACCCATTCCAGAGCCCCCTTTCTCCAAGCGTAGATCAGCGCCAGGGCGAGCAAGCCGAGAAAAACGAGCATCTCGAGCAGGGGCAAGAAGCCCAGGTCGAGACTCATGGTCTTGAAACCGACCGCCCACGGGATCAAGAAGGCGGCCTCTACGTCGAAGAGCACGAACATCATCGCGAACAGGTAGTAGCGGGCATTGTACTGGACCCAGGCCTCTCCAATAGGAGGCTCCCCGCACTCGTAAGCGATCAACTTGGAGGCGCTGGGCCGGTGAGGAGAGGTCACAAAGCGGTTGAGAGTCAAACTGGCTCCCACGAAGGCCAGTCCACCCAACAGGAAGAGCGCTACATAGGCGTACTCCATTTACAGGTCCCGCTCCAGAACGTAGTTCAGTACCTCTTCCAGGGCCAGCCGGGCCGGCCCTGCCGGTATCCGGTCCAGTGCTGTCATAGCCCGGTCGGCGTAGCCACGTGCCAGTTTGAGTGCCCGCGGGCGGGCATGGTGAAAGTCCATCCAGCTGACGACTTCCTGGACGCTGCCGTTGGCCAGCTTGCCGTTGGTCACCAGGGCCTCGATGCGCCCCCGCTCGGGCTCTTCGGTGCTCTGCATGGCGACCAGGAAGGGGAGGGTGAACTTCTTCTCGCCCAGGTCCGAGCCCACCGGTTTGCCCAGAACCTTGGGATCGCCCCAAAAATCGAGCACGTCGTCCACAATCTGGAACGCGATGCCCAGGTTCAACCCGAACTCGCCCAGGGCAGCCACCTGGTCGGGGTTGGCCCCGCCCAGCAGGGCCCCCAGCTTGCAGGCACAGGACATCAACGAAGCGGTCTTTCCTTCCACGATGCGCAGGTAGTCGGCCTCGGCCAGGAAGGGGTCGCCCTGGTGGGCCAACTCGAGCAGTTGACCCAGGGTCATAAGGGCCACCGACTCGCTGACCACCTGGACCAGCACGACCTGGTTCAGGTCGGAGACGGCCAGCAGCGATTCGCAGAGCAGGAAATCGCCTAAGAGCACCGTAAACCGGTTCCCTTCCAGTGCGTTCAGGGTCGCCTGGCCGCGACGCACGAAGGTGGCGTCAATCACGTCGTCGTGGAGCAGCGAGGCACCGTGCACCATCTCGACTGCAGCTCCGATCTTGATGGCCGTGTCGGGACGCTGGCCAAGAATGCGTGAGCTGATCAGCACGAGAGCAGGGCGCAGGCGTTTTCCGCCGCTTTTGAACATCAGCTCGGCTGGTAACCGGACGGCGCCCCCCCGCCGTTGCAGCAGCTCAAGCACGACACCCTCGACGCGCTGGAGGTCCTCCTCAAGTTCTTTCAGGGGCGCGATGACCACGATGGCTCCTTCCTCAGGCCTTCAGGCCGGCCAGGACGCGCTCGGCCGCTTCCACGATCTGCTCGATATCCTCACGGGTGTGGGCGGTGGACAAGAAAGCTGCTTCAAACTGCGAGGGCGGCAGATAGATTCCCTGCGCCAACATTCCCTGGAAGAAGGCTGCGAAAAGGTCGGTGCGGCACGTGTGGGCGGTGTCGAGGTCGATCACAGGAGTGGTGGTAAAAAACAGTGTCAGCATCGACCCTACCCGTTGGACACGGGCAGGAACGTGGTATTGAGCGATGGCGCGCTGCAGTCCCTCCTGTAACAGCCGACCCTTGTTGTCCAGGCCGTCGTGCAGCCCGGGTGAATTGCCCAGCTTGTGAAGCATGGCCAGCCCGGCCGCCACGGCTACGGGGTTACCCGACAGGGTGCCGGCCTGATAGACCGGGCCCAGCGGAGCTACGACTTCCATGACATCGCGACGGCCTCCGTAGCCCGCCAGGGGAAGTCCCCCACCCAGGATTTTGCCCAGGCAGGTCAGGTCTGGGGTGATCTCGTACAACTCTTGCGCTCCGCCCGGAGCCAGCCGGAAACCGGTCATCACTTCATCGAACACGAGCAGGGCACCACTACGCCGGGTCTCTTCGCGCAGTAGTTGCAGGAATCCGGGCGCGGGTGGAACCAGCCCCATGTTGCCCGCCACGGGCTCGAGGATGACGGCCGCGATGCTGTCGCCTTCATTGGCAAACAGGTCGCGCACGGCTTCAATGTCGTTGAAGCGCAAGATAAGGGTATTGCGCGCAATGTCAGCCGGAACCCCGCCGCTGTCGGGGACGCCCAGGGTGAGCGCACCAGAGCCCGCCTTCACCAGAAGGGAATCACTGTGTCCGTGGTAGCAGCCGGCGAACTTAACGATGCGATCGCGTCCGGTGAAGCCTCGGGCTACCCGAAGGGCGCTCATGCAGGCTTCGGTGCCCGAGTTGACAAGTCGAAACAGCTCGATGGAGGGGACGAGTTGCTTGACCAATTCGGCCAGGCGAATCTCTCCCTCGGTTGTCGCGCCGAATGAAAGGCCCCGAGCGGCTGCTTCTTGCACTGCATCAACCACTTTGGGGTAGGCGTGACCCAGTATCATCGGCCCCCATGAGCCCACCAGGTCGATGTACTCGTTGCCATCGACATCGATCAGTTTGCAGCCCCGAGCTGAGGAGAATAGGATGGGTTCGCCTCCAACGGCTCGAAAGGCGCGTACCGGGCTGTTGACGCCGCCCGGCATGTGCTTGAGGGCCTCGCGAGTCAGTTCATTGGAGCGAGTCCGAAGGGCAGGCATCAGCAAGAACCCGCTTGGCAAACTTCGAAACAAGCCTCAAATCGGCTTGGGGAAGACTTTGTGAAGTTTCTCACAAAGTCAGTTTTCTTGCTTTCTGGCGGTTTTCCTTTCTGTGATAAGGCAGGATGGGATGCCGTCTTTTTCATCCGTCTTATTGAAGGAAATTCTTGCGCAAGAGCCAAGACTAGCTTGAATAGTTCTCGAGGAGGCGAATTGCCATGGTCGCCACGATGACCGAAATCACTGAAGTCAACGACCCGGATTCCATGGAGCAGGAAGCAGTGGATAATCTGGCTACCCCGGTCGAGCTTGATCCGACCGGGCAGACCATGCTGGATACCGGTGGTTACCTGACCCTGCGGGAGGCCGCTCTGGCGGTTGACAAAAGCGAGCAGACCATTCGAAGGCTGGTTAAAGCCAGGAAGGTGGAGAGTCGAAAGGTGCGCACTCGCACCGGCTTTGTGTACCTTGTCGAGCCGCGCTCGCTGCGGATTGCCTGCGCCGCCGGTGGTCCAGAAATCGAGCCGCTGCCCTCGATACCCTCCGCTTCCAGTGAGGACCAACCCGCCCCCGCCCCGGAGTTGAGTGAATACATCCGAACCGAGCTGGATCGTCTGCGCGAGGAATTGCAGAGGGAGCGGGACCGTTGCGAGGAGCGGACCCAGGAGTTGATCTCGGCCCGCACCCAGGCAGGGCGCTGGGAAGGCATGGCCCAGGGCTTCGAGCGCTTCAATCAGCAACTCTTTCAACGCTTGCAGCTGATGGAGCAGAATCCCCGGCCCACGCCGGAGGCGACCTATTCGGCCGAACGCCCCCTGATGAGGGCGACCTCATCAGGCTGGCTGGTCTGGCTGGTCGCAGCTCTGGCTTTTGCTCTGACGGCCTCTCAGGTGCTGGCACTCTGGCAACGGAGTTTGTAACTGCGAGCGCTGTGGCTCGAGAGCGGGGCACTCGCATTTCGGCCTGACTGTCCGGACCCGGTCGTCGTCGAGGGTGAGGTCGTGGTGCAGGTGCTACTTGCGGGGATCTGCGGCACCGACCTGCACCTGTTGCGAGGCTATGCCGATTTTCGGGGTATCCCGGGTCACGAGTTCGTCGGCCTGGTTGAGGGTCGTCGGGTGGTGGCCGAGATCAACTGTCCCTGCAGGACGTGTGCCCGGTGCCGGGCGGGCCTGGCAAACCACTGTGCCGAGCGCAGGGTGCTGGGCATCCGGGGTAAGCACGGGGTATTCGCTCAGAAGGTGGCCATTCCACGCGAGAATCTGCACGATCTGCCTCGCAATGTAAGTGATGAGCAAGCCGTCTTTGTCGAGCCTCTGGCGGCGGCCTTTCGAATCTTTGAGCAAGTGGAGACTACTGGTCGTTCCCTGGTGTTGGGAGACGGCAAGCTCGGGCTGCTGGTTGCTCAACTCCTTCCGCAGGTCACCATTCTCAGCCGGCGCCCCTCTAAGCAGTCCTTGTTGCAGAAGCTGGGTTTGCGGTGGGTGGCCAACGCCCAGGAGCTCGACTCAGACAGCTTTGACCTGGTCGTCGAGTGCAGTGGCGCTCCGGCATTGCTCGATCTTGCCCTCGAGCTCGTGCGTCCGCTGGGTACTGTCATACTCAAATCGAGCTGGCTCCAGCCCTGTCCCCTGCAGGCCTCTCGTTTGATGGTAAAGGAGATCAGGCTGCTGGGCTCTCGTTGTGGTCCCTTTCCTCCCGCCATCGAAGCTCTGGCCACCGGTCGGGTTCAGGTTGAGCCTTTGATCGATCGCACTTTCGCATTGCATGATGGCCTGGAAGCCCTCGAGCGGGCCGCCACACCGGGAGTTCTGAAGGTGTTGCTCCAACCCGGTTAAGGCTGAGCTGCTCGTTCATTTTCTGGTTACAGGTTCTCAACAGTACGGCAAGAGGTTGGCAGTTTCCGGGTAACAACCGCGCGTCACCATGAAGGTGTGCAAGGACTACATCAACGCCAGGTTTTCTGGGCTTGCCTGGGAGCTATTGTCGGGGTGCTGCTGGTCGACCGGGGACCGACGGCACTGGCCCTTTTTGTCGGCCTGATGGCTGGTGCGGGCTGCTTGGCGGCGCTGGCGGCCGGACCCGATCAGGCCTGGTTTCGGCGTCAGGCAGGAGCCTTGCTGTTGTTGATCGCTTTCGCTGCTCTGGGGTACGCGCGTGAGAGCCTGGCGGCGCGAGCTCGGGCCCACGATCCGGCGGCTGGTTACGACGGCGGCGAGCTCGACTGCAGCGGCCAGGTGCTAGAACCGGGACGTTCTCAGGGCGGCAGAGTCCGCTTTCCCTTTCAAGTCGAGCGGGTGGAAGGTCGGCCGCGACTGGGCTCGTTTCGGGTTCTGGTGGAGGTGCGGGGGCCGGCAGAGTTCCTGCCTGAAGTAGCGCCCGGCGAGAGCTGGCGACTTACGGGTCGCCTGCTCCCGCTGGCCAGAGCAGCCTATCCCGGGGCTTTCGACGCCCGGGCCTGGGCAGCGCAGAGGGGGATTCACCATCAGCTCAAACTTTCCCCGGCCGACTGCGATCGGCTGGGTCCGCCGGAAGGTTTGGACCCCTGGCAGATTGCCTGCCGGCTGCGACTGTGTTTGCTTCAGAGTCTCAGACCACATTACTCCCAGGCTCAGCGCGGGCTGCTGGCAGGGATCTTGCTCGGTGAGACGAGCGATCTGCCCGCTGAGGTGGAGCAGAATTTCCGCGCCGTTGGTCTGAGCCATCTTCTGGCCGCCTCGGGGCTGAACGTGGCCATCGTGACCTCCCTCATTTTCTGGCCCGGCCGGCGGCTCGGTTACAGTGCCTACCGGTTGGCCTGGCCGGCCGCCTTCGCAGTAACCTTTTACTGCTTACTGGCCGGAGCTTCCCCCTCTATCGTGCGGGCTACCCTCATGGCCCTTTTCGCGCTTTTGGCCCAGGCGCTTGGCCGTCGCTCGGACGGTTGGCAGACCTTCCTCCTCACCACTCTGGCCTGCACTCTGACCGATCCGGGCGTCTGGTCCGACCTCGGGTTCCAGCTCAGCTTCGCGGCCGTGCTCGGCCTGCTTGCCTACGGGTCCTCCCTCACTTTTGGTTTCCGAAATCGCGTCCTGAACTGGCTCTCTCGGGCATCCTCCCTCACCCTGGCCGCTTGTCTCCCGGTCACGCCCCTCCTGCTCCACACCTTCCACCAGCTCCCCCCTGCCGTTCTGCTGGCCAACCTGCTCCTGGCTCCCCCGGCGGAGGCGCTTCTGCCACTTGGCTTTCTCACTTCGATCGTGACGGGTCTGGATAGTCGCCTTGCGGCTCCCTTGATCGGCCTCACTCAGCTCGGGTTAGACCTGTTGATCACCCTCCCTCAATACCTGGCCCGCCTGCTCCCTCCTCTTGCGCTTCCTACGCCCGGCTTTGCTTTCTGGCTCTTCTATGGATGCGGGCTGGGGCTGCTGCTTGTGCGTTCCAGGCGGGGACTGGGACTGGTCTGCCTGGTCTTTTCTCTGGTGAGTCTGACTCTTCAGGCCGGTCTAGTGGAGAAGACTCTGACCATTCGCCATGTATATCTTCCCCAGGGAGCGGTAGTCTGGTTGACTGTGGACGGAAAGCACCTTCTTATCAGGGAAACTGCCCGACTTGAGGTAGCTTCGCGCGAGCTCCTGCTCGACCAGGGAGTGGCTCGGGCCGATCTCGAGATCAGTCTGGATAACTTAGAGCGTGATCAGCGCCAGTTCGGGCCCACGCGGGTGATCAGCGAGCCTTCCAGTCTGCTCATTCAGGCTGGTCGAATGCAGTGGGGCTGGAGAAGCAAGGCCAGCCTGCAACTGGAGGGCTCACGGGTGGAATTGCCCGAGGGTTCGTGGGACCTGGAGAAGGAAGGGCCGCTTCAGGCTCGCAGTGACGGGACCACTCTGTGGTACGGAGCCTGGTCGGATTAGGCGACCTGGAGTCGCACTTCGAACAGGCGACCCCAGGGAAGCTCTACCTGAAGCCGTTCGGAAGGAAATCCCGCGCTGGTCAATCTGTCCAATCGCTGGCTCAGCTCCCGTTGGATCGAGTCGAGCTGGCTTTGGGGAACGTCCTTGAGTCCGGTTGTTCCGCCGTGCTGGCGGATCTCGGCCTGGTAGTAGCCGTCGTCGAGCAGCCGCTCCATCAGGAAGCGAAGTCGCACCCGTTGTTGGGCCGGCTCGGCTTGCTCGGGCCAACAGCCCAGCACGCTCAGAGCCGTTCCCAGAGTGTTGCCGGCGGTGTTCCAGGCGGCGTAGCCGATCAATTGCGGCGCCAGGCCTGAGGCCACCAGAGATTGGAGCAGCCGCAGATCGCCGCCATTGGCATGGGCAACGTCTGCGACGGCGATCTCGAGCCCGCTTTCCAGGCCTTCGCGCAACTTGTTGACGAAGGCGTCGGCCCGTTCCGACCTGTCGGCGGGCTGCTCGCAGGCCTCCCCCTGGTCCCCCAGGGGACCGTAGACCCAGAGCTGGCGGCGGGATGCACCCAGCGTCAGTCCGGCGGCACGGGCCTGGGCCTGGACCACTCGCAGGAGCGAACGGTCTTCGTATCGCCCCACCCGCCCGGCGGACTCGTCAGGGAACCAGAGGACCTGAATGGGCCGGGTCAGTCTGACCAGACGGGTGAACAAGAGCAGAGCCATCTCGTCGGTGCCAGGAGCGATGCTGGCATTCGAAGGCAGCAGCGGCTCCAGCTCCAGGATCTCCAGCACGTTCCAACCCTCGGTCCGGCTGTCGTCGATACCCAGCAGAAGCTCTCTCCAGCTACCCTGACCAGCCTGATCGATGGCCAGGCGATTGAGCTGGTGAGCCCGCTTGCGGCGAGTCAGGTAGTCTTCCAGGTAGTCCGCTGGCAAGGTGGCCCGTAAGGCCGAGGCGCGGGGATCTCGGCGGGCCGTCAGGACCGAGAGCTCGACCAGCTTCTCGGCCAGCTCGACCTCCTGACGACTTGTCTGTGTAGGCGCGGTCCGCATGATGGACTGGAAAGCACAGGCCGGGCGGCCGGAGGCCAGCAAGGCCGCTCTTTCCAGGCGCTCTCGGGCCGTTTCCAAAGGCTCCTTCTGAGCCCTGGAGGCCACCAGCCCTCCCCAGGCCACCATGTCCAACGAGACCAGCAGGGCTTCGTGAGGCTCGTCCATGGCCGCCAGCATGGCCTCGGGGTCTCCCGGGTTGAGGAAGTTTCCCAGTCGGTCGGGGAGGACCAGCTCCCGCCCGGCCATGGCTGCCAGGCGCTGGACGAACTGGGTGCAGCAGGGGCGGTCGTCCAGCGGGACGAGCAGGATGGACAAGGCTCAGTCCAGCGCGTCGATGGCGGCCCGGAAGCTGGCGGTGGCCTCTCTCAGGCTCTCCAGCTCCAGTCCGGTGACGATGGCCCCGATGGTGATGCCGCTGGCCCCCACCCGGCGCAACCAGCCCACCTCATCCGGACGCACGGCTTTCTGGCTGGGTACCATGATGGGCACTCCGGCGGCCCGGCTCAGGGCGGCGTAGCGGGTCAGGTCGACCAGGTTGAGCGTGGTTCGGTACTGGGTGCGGGGGATGATGGAGGCTTCGAACACGTCCACCCCCAGCTTGACCATGTCCTGCACCATCTCTGTCGTCCAGCTGTCGTCCACGGCCACCATGCGGCCCAGGCGAGGGACTTCGAAGCACCTCGGGGCGGTATAGCGCGCGAAGAGATCCCAGAAGTCGAACCCGAAGTCGGCCAGCTCGGCCCACTCCGCGGCCGATGGCTGGGTCTCCTCACCTGTGACGATTCCGACCGGAACCTTGACCGCGTCCAGGATTTTTCGCAGGACCGGCTGTTCGTCCCGCCAACTGCCGAACCGGGTGTCCGAGGCGAAGTGGTGGCAGTTCAGGTGGACCTTGAGGATCTCGGCCCCCGCCTCGACCGCCGCCAGGGCCAGCTCCAGACGATTCTTGGGCAGGCTCACCATCAGGCGAAAGCGCCCCTTGCCCGTCAGCTCGCGCAGTCGGCTCACGCGGTCACCTCCTGGGCCTGGGGCTCGCTGACTGGCTGACCGCTCAGGGTCACTGTTAGCATCCGGCTCACGCCCGGCTCTTCCATGGTGACGCCGTAGAGCCGGTCAGCAAACTCCATAGTCTTGCGGTTGTGGGTGATGCAGAGAAACTGCGAGGAGGTAGAGAACTCGAGCAGGCGGGCGGCCACCTTCTCCACGTTGGAGTCGTCCAGGGGGGCGTCCAGCTCGTCCAGGATGACGATGGGGCTGGGGCGGTGAGCCAGCAGGGCCAGCAGGAAGGCGATGGCCGACAGGGCCCGCTCGCCCGAGGACATCAACGTCAGGTTCTGCACCTTCTTACCCGGGGGGCGGGCCACGATCTCCACTCCCGATTCGAGCACGTCGGCCGGGTTGGTCAGCTCGAGCTGGGCCGTGCCCCCCCCGAAGAGCTCGGTGTACATGCGGCTGAAGGTCTCGTTGACAGCCGTGAACGAGGCCTGGAACTGCTCCACGGTGGCCGCGTCCATCTCGGCCATGATCTGGCGCAGGCTGGCGGAGCCCTCCTCCAGGTCGGCGATCTGGGTGGTCAGGTCGGCCTGGCGTCCTTGCAGGCGCTCGAAGTCTTCCCGGGCCCCCAGGTTGACGCTGCCGAAGTTCTCCAGATAGCTTTTGACCCGCTGGGCTTGAGTGCGGATCTTGTCCAGATCGATCCCTTCGGGTAGCTCCGGGGGCTCGTCCAGGCTCAGCCCCAGCTCCTCCACCCGGGCCAGGGCCTCCTCGGCCCGGGCTTGCACTCCGGCCAGCTCCACCTGCAGTGAGTGAAGCTTGCGGCCTTGCTCAGCCGCACTCGCTGCCACCTCGTGATGCTGCTTCTTCAGCTCGCCCAGCTCGCGGTCCACGGCCGCCAGCGAGCTCTTCAGCTCTTCCAGGGCGGTGGATCGGGTGACCAGCTCCACCTCCAGACGGGCCAGGTCTTGCTGCAGCTGGGCGCCTTCCGTCTCCAGGTCCTTGCGGGCCTGCAGGCAGCGCTCCTGCTCGGCCCGGGCCTGGGCCTGGTCGGCCGCCAGCTCGTCGGCGCGAGCCTGGATAGAGGCCAGCTCACGGTCGAGCTCATGCTGTTTTTGCTGGCAGCGCTGAAGGTCGAGCTCGGCTTCCAGCACCTGTTGCTGCATGCGCTCGCGGGCTACCTGACGGCGGGCCTCCTCCTCCTGGTTCTGGGCCTGAAGCTCGCGGGTCTTCTCCTGCTCAGCTTGCAGACGCTCGCGGTCGATATCCGACTGGGTCAGCTCGGCGGCCCACTGCTCGCCCCGCCGCACAAGCTCGGCTCGCTCGGCTTCAAGCTTCTCCAGAGCCCTGGTGGAACGCTCCTGGTCAGCCTCGTGGCGGCGCTGCTGGGCTGTCAGGTCCCCCACCTCCTGGCGCAGCTTGCGGATCTCTTCGTCCAACAGGGCTTTCTCCCGCTCCAGCTCATAGCGCATTTTTTGAACGTGCTCTTCGCGCTCTTGCTGCTCTTGCAGGCGCTTCTCGAGGCCTGTCAGAGCTGCCCGGGCGTCGTCGAGCTGGCGCCGGCGGGTGAGCAGGTTGGAACGGTTCTGGGCCAGGCTGCCGCCCGTCAGGGCGCCGCTGGGGGACAGGTACTCACCCTGCAGGGTGACCAGGTGGGGCCTGCGCCCGAAGCCACGGTCGTAGAGCGCCAGGGCCGAGGGCAGGTCCTCCATGAAGACCGTGCGGCCCAGCATCTCCTCCAGGACGGGAAGAATCTCCTTGGGGTAGCCGATCAGCTCCAGGGCCAGCCCCACGACCCCCTGGCGCGAGGGCAGCTCGGGTTTGGGAGCGGCCTTGCGCGAGAGGTCCAGGGGCCAGAAGGTGACCCGCCCGATGCGCTCTTGCTTGAGCCGCTCGATCAGCCCCGAGGCGGTGCTGCGGTCACGCGTGATGACGTCGTGCATATGTCCGCCCAGGGCGGCCTCCACGGCCACTTCCATGCCCTCGCGCACTTTGATCAGCTCGCCCACCAGCCCCACGGTGCCGGGCTGTTTCCAGGCCATCACCGCCCGCACCGCGGCCGGCATGCCGCTGCGGTCCTCCAGGAAGGATTCGAGCTCGGTGCAGCGCGTGAACAGCGGCCGACGCTCGTTCTCGAGCACCTTGCGGTTGTTGCGCGCGTCCATCAGGTCTTTCTCGCTGGCGGTCCAGGCGGTCTGCAGCTCCTTTTGCCGTTCCAGGGCCGCGTTCAGGCGCCCTTCGGCGTCGCCCACCAGAGGAGCCAGATCGACCGCCTCCCCCGCTTCGCCCAGGGCGGCCAGGCTCAAAGCCTCGATCTCGTCCATGCGGTGCAGATCGGTATCCAGTCGGGTCTGCAGGCTCTCGACCCGGGCCATCAGGCGGCTCAGCTCCTGGTCGAGTTGCTGCAACTTGGCGCGCAGGTCGCCGTGGGCCCCCTGGCCGGGCAAGGGCAGCGCCTCCCACTCGGCGCGCAGCTTCCTCACGCGTTCTTCTGCCTCGGCGACCTCGGCCAGCAGGCGAGGACGCTCGCGTCCCAAGCGGTCCAGGTCGTGGCTGCGCAGGGTTAACCGGTCTTGAGCCGCCTGCAGGCGCTCTTCGGCCACCCGGGCCGAGTGCTCCAGATCGCGCGCTCGTCCGAAAAGCCCGTCGTAGGCGGCTTTCTTGGCCACCGACTCCTCGCGCATCGCGCCCAGCTCGGCGCCCTGGCGCTCGCGTTCAGCCTCCTGCGTGGTCCGTTTCTCCTGCAGGAGCTCGAGCCTGGTGGAGAGCTCGGCTTCGCTGGCGGCGCTGGCGGTCGCCACCCCCTCCAGCTCCTCCACGCGGCCCTGCAGCAGGACGCGCTTTCCTTCCAGCTGGCTGTAGTCGAAGTGGGCCACCTGGCAATCGAGCTCTTTCAGCTCGTCCTGGGCTTTCTTGTAGCGCTCGTAGCGGGCGAGCTGCTTTTTGCTCTCCTCCCACTGTTGCTCGACCTCGATCAGGATGTCCTTGAGCCGGGTCAGATTGGCGGCCGTGCGCTGCAGGCGCCGCTCGGCTTCCTGCTTGCGGAAGCGGTAGCGGTTGACGCCTGCCGTTTCCTCGAGCATCATTCGCCGCTCCTTGGGGTCGGTGGACAGCACCCGGTCCACCTCGCGCCCGCCCAGGACCGAGAACGAGCCAGGACCGATGCCGCTGCCCATCAAGAGCTCGTGGATGTCCTTGAGCCGGCAGGTGGTCCGGTTGATGAAATACTTGGTGTCGCCGCTGCGCTCGATGCGGCGGGTGATGGAAACCTCGGCGAAATCGACCGGTAGATGGCCATCGGAGTTGTCGAACACCGCGCTCACTTCGCAAAAGGGGGCCGGACGCCGGTTGTTGGTGCCGGCGAAGATCAGCTCTTCGGCTTTGTTGGCGCGCAGCACTTTGAGGCTCTGCTCGCCCAGGCAGAAGCGCAGCGCGTCGGTGAGGTTGCTCTTGCCGCTTCCGTTGGGGCCGACTACGGCCAGAAAGCCTCGGGGCAACTCCAGGTCGATCTTGTCGGCAAAGGTTTTGAAGCCGGAAAGCTCTAAACGTTTCAGGTACATGGCTGGTCGTTGAAAGTTTGTCAGGAAGGGCTGAATTTCCTTCAATGAGAGAAGTGTTGCAGAGAGCCGTCACTCTGCGGGAAGCCGGGGATCTCGAGGGGATCCTCGCTCTCTGCTCGGAGCATCCCGACGACCCGGAAGTCTTGTATCAGTGCGCCTGGACCCACGACAAGCTGGGCCGCGAGAGCGAAGCGGTGCAATATTACGAGCGGGCCATCGAGCAGGGGCTGGAAGGAGAGGAGCTGCGAGGGGCCTACGTCGGCCTGGGCAGCACCTACCGCTGTCTGGGACGCTACCACGATTCGCTGGAGCTGTTGTCTCTGGCCAGCAAGCAGTTTCCCGACGATCGGGCTCTCAAGGTTTTCAGCGCGCTGGCCTATTACAACCTGGGTCGCTCTGAGCAGGCCATGGAGATCCTCCTGACCCAGTTGCTCGAGACCACCGGCGACGAGCGCATCCTGGCTTACGGCCGGGCGCTCCATTATTACGCCGACAAGCTGGATAAGATCTGGTAGTCTAATGTGTTGAGCGTTACGTGCTGAAGGTTTTGCCTATCCTTCGGGGGCGCCTCCATACAAGTCTGTCGGCGCCAGTTACTGCAAAACCTTCAGCACTTCACTTTAGCAGGCTGACGCAAAACCGGTTGCGGTTGCGGCTATGCTTCGACACCACAAGATATTGTGCTAGTTTTCGATGCGAATTGGAACCCGCTTAGAGCCCCAGCTTCCGGCTCGGGGTCCGAAGCGGCCGGCGATCGCGGTCTGGCAGCGGGTGCAGCGCCCGTCCTGGAGGCGATAGGCCCCGATCTCATAGCCATCGCGCTCGATCACCACGCCCCCGCAGCCCGGACAGGAAGTGGCTGACCCTTCCCGATCGATCACATTCCCGGTGTAGACGTAACGAAGTCCTCTGGCCAGGGCTTGCTGGCGGGCTCGTTTGAGGGTGCTGGCAGGGGTCGGGGGGCGCTTGAGCATGAAGTCGGGATGGTAGGCCGTGAAGTGCAGGGGCACGTCCGGGCCAAGCCGGGTGGCTACCCAATCACACAACTGGTCGATCTCCTCTTCCGAGTCGTTCTCCTCGGGAATGATCAGGGTGGTGATCTCGAACCAGACGTTGGTCTCGTGCTTGAGGTAGAGCAGGGTATCCAGAACCGGCTCGAGGTGGGCGAAGCAGAGCTTGTGGTAGAAACGCTCGGTGAAGGCCTTCAGGTCGACGTTGGCGGCATCCATGGGCCGAAAGAACTCCTCACGGGCCTCGGGGGTGATGTAGCCGGCCGTCACGGCCACGGTCTTGACGCCCAGCGCATGGCAAGCGTTGGCCACATCGATGGCATACTCGGCCCACAGCACCGGGTCGTTGTAGGTGAAGGCCACGCTCTCGCAACCGTGCAGCAGGGCCGCCCGGGCGATACCCTCAGGGGTGGCGGTGTGGGAGAGCTTCTCGATCTCGTTGGCTTTGGAAATGCTCCAGTTCTGGCAGTAGCGGCAGCCCAGGTTGCAGCCAGCGGTGCCGAAGCTGAGCACGCTCGAGCCGGGGTAGAAGTGGCTGAGCGGTTTCTTCTCGATGGGATCGATGCAAAAGCCGGTGCTTCGTCCATAGGTGGTCAGCACCATCTGTCCGCCCTGGTTCTGGCGCACGAAGCAGAAGGCCCGCTGTCCCTCGCCCAGTTTGCAGTGGCGGGGACAGAGGAAGCACTCGATCTTTTTGTTGTCGAGCGTGCGCCACCATCGGGCTTCGTTGGGCATGAGAAGGATTTCCCCCACCCCGGCATGCTCCCTGCGTGGCTCAGTAAAGAGATGCTAAACGTTGAAACGAATGTGCACGATCTCCCCCTCGTGCACCTCGTACTCCTTGCCCTCCACGCGCAGTTTGCCCTGGTCCTTGGCGGCGGCCATCGAGCCGCAGGCCAGGAAGGTGTCGTAGCCGATCACCTCGGCCCGGATGAAGCCGCGCTCGAGGTCGGAGTGGATGGCGCCGGCCGCCTCGGGGGCGCGGGCGTGCTGGCGCACGGTCCAGGCGCGGCACTCGTCCTCGCCCACCGTGAAGAACGTCATCAAGCCCAGCCGCTCGTAGCTGGCCCGCACCAGTTGAGAGAGGCCCGTCTCCTGGATGCCCAGGTCCTGCAGGAAGGCCTGCCGCTCCGCGGGGTCGAGCTGGGCAACCTCGGACTCGAGCAGAGCGCTGGTCGCGATGGCCTGGGTGCCCCGACGGGCGGCCATGGCTCGGACCGTTTGCTCGTGCTCGCTGTTCTTGCCCATCAGCTCCTCGGCCAGGTTGGCGCAGTAAATGCGGGGCTTGAGCGAGAGCAAGCCCATGCCCGAGAGCAATTTCAGCTCCTCGGTGTCAAACTGGGGCAGAGCCGTGAAGTCGCCGGCCGCCAGGGGGGGCTGCAAGCGCTCGAGCACGGCCTTCTCGGGAGGGGTCAGCTTCTTGGCGCGCTCCAACCGGCCTTCCACGATCTTCAGATCGGCCAGCATGATCTCCAGCTCGAAATCTTCCATGTCTTTCTGGGGAGCAGGCTCCCCCAGGTAGCCGTGGGGGAAGCAGCGCACCACCTCGACCAGGGCCGTGGCCGTGCGGATCTCGCCCAGGGCCTGGTCCCCCAGGCCGGTGCCCGATCCGCCCGGCATGTCCAGAAAGTCCACTGTGGCCGGCGTGGTCTTCTTGGGGTTGAAGATGGCGCTCAGTCGATCAAGCCGCTCGTCAGGCACAGGAGCGCGGGCCATGGGCAGGCGCTTGCCTCCTATGTCGCCCTGGGAGGCGGCCGTGAGTGCCTGGAAGAGACTGGACTTGCCCGACTGTGCCAAGCCTGTGATACCGATTGCGAGAGCCATGGGCGGGCCGGTTCTGCCCGTCCCACGCGGATCCTTTTCCGCCAGACAGGAATTTCGAGGGTGGGTCAACTATACACAGCAAGCGCCAGCCTTCAGGCGTGCGGAGGAAATGTTGTCATGTGCGGAATAGCCGGAATTCTCTACGACGCGACCGGCCAGGCGGTGATGGACTGGAAAGGGTACCGCGCTGCCCTGGATGAGCTGACCCATCTGGCGGTCGATCCCTTCCAGCCCCGGGCTTTCGAGGCGCCCCTGCTGGCCCTGGAAGAGCGCACTCCGGTTCTGCGGGAGTTCTCCGTTTTGCGCGAGCTGCTCGACGACGCCAATCATCAGGCCATGCTGACCGAGTGTAGCCGGGCCCTGCAAGACTGGGAGGTGCGCACCCAGACGCTAGTGCTGCAACAGGGGAAGCAGATCTCCACCGAGGTGGTGGAGCGGTGGAACGCCCTCTGGGTGCGGGCCCGCGATCTGTCCTGGACGGCCGAGCACGACATTCTGGGAGGGCTTGAGCGCCTGCGCCGGCTGATCCCGTCTGCCTATCAGCACATCTGGAAAGCTCAATTCGAGGCCTGGAAGCTTTCGGCCGTGCTCGAGAACATCGGTCGCCTGGAAGTGCGCGGTCGCGATTCGCTGGGACTGTCCATCCTGGCGACTTTTTCCGATCGCGAGGGCCTGCAACGCTTTCAAGAGTGGATTGAGCAGGAAGGGCGCCAGGCGGAATGGCGTTCTCGCCTGGGTCAGGCCGACTTCGTGGATGGCGCGGTCCTCCAAGAGCCCACTACTCTGGTCTTTACCTTCAAGGTAGCCCAGGAGGTTGGGGCCCTGGGCGACAACGTGGCCGCCCTGGCCCACAGCATCCTGGAGGACCGCTTTTTCTGGCGTGCGCTCAGCGACCCCGACGTGCGCACGAACCTCTTCAGCCACACCCGCTGGGCTTCCAATGGCATCATCAGTGAGCCCAACTGTCACCCGGTCAACGAGCTGACGGTTCCTTCAGGAAGCGACCGCGAGCAGCCGCGCGAGGGTTCTCCCCGTATTCTGGCCGCCCTCAACGGGGACGTAGACAACCACATCGAGCTGCAGGCTCGCCTGGCCCGCGAGAGTGGCCGCACGATATCGCCCCCCATCACGACCGATACCAAGGTCATCCCCGTGCTGGTGGAGTCGTACTTCCGCGAGACGCAGGATATACGCCAGGCTTTCTGTCGGGCCATGCAAGAGTGCGAGGGTTCCATTGCCGTGGTGATGCACTCCACTCACGAGCCAGACCGCACCTACCTGGCCCTGCGCGGTAGCGGCCAGAGCATGTTCGTGGGCATCGGGCCCCATGGATACACCTTCGCCTCCGAGCTCTACGGGGTGGTGGAGCAAACGTCACGCTTCTTGCGCATGGATGGTACTACCGAGCGCGAGGCCGGCCGCCCCGAGACGGCCGGGCAGATTCTGGTGCTGGACGCGAAGAAGCTGCACGAGCTCGAGGGTATCGAGGCCTGGTCGTTCGACGGCCATCGACTCGAGTTGAACCCCGAGCAGATCAAGGTGGCCGAGATCACCACCCGTGACATCAACCGCGGGCCTTTCGAGCACTTCTTGCTCAAGGAGATCTCCGAGTCGCCCGAGTCGGTGCGCAAGACCCTGCGCGGCAAGTTCGTTTTGGAGGAGAATCCCCCGGCTGTGGCTATGCGCCTGGGTGAGGATGTCTTCCCGGCCGCCCTGGCCGAGCGGCTCAAGCATAAAGAGCTCAAGCACGTTCTCTTGATCGGCCAGGGCACCGCCGCCGTGGCTGGCCAGGCCGTGGCCTCGATGATGCAGCGCGTGGTGGGCGGCTCGGTGGATGTCCGGGCTATGAAAGCGACCGAGCTTTCGGGCTACTCTATGCTGGCGGATATGTCGAACTGCCTGGTGATTGCCATCTCGCAGTCAGGCACCACCACCGATACAAATCGGACGGTGGATCTGGTCAAGAGCAAGGGCGCCTCGGTGCTGGCCATCGTCAACAGGCGTAACGCCGACCTGGTTTACAAGGTGGATGGGGTGCTGTACACCTCGGACGGGCGCGATATCGAGATGTCGGTAGCCTCCACCAAGGCCTTCTACAGCCAGGTTGTTGCCGGCTACCTGCTGGCCTACCAGATGGGTATTCTGATGGGGACGCTCGGCCAGGAAGAGGCCTTTCACGAGCTGGAATCGCTCCTGCAGCTTCCCGACCTGATGAAATCGGTGCTGGCCGACCATTCGGTCGTCAGCCAGCTGGCCGGAACCTGGGCCCCCACTCGACGCGACTGGGCGGTGGTCGGTAGCGGCTCCACCCGGGCCGCTGCCGACGAGATTCGCATCAAGCTCAGCGAGCTTTGCTACAAGTCGATCGCTACCGATTACATCGAGGATAAGAAGCACATCGATCTCTCCAGCGAGCCGCTGACGCTGGTCTGCGCCGCCGGACTGCCGCTGGTGGCGCTCAAGGACGCAGTCAAAGAGGTAGCTATTTTCAAGTCGCACAAGTCGGTGCCCATCGTGATCTGCTCGGAGGGCTTCGACGCCTTCGAGTCTTACGCGGCCGGCGTGATCTACGTGCCCAAGGCCTCCGAGAACGCTTCCGTGCTGCTCAATACACTGGTGGGCCACCTCTGGGGCTACTACTGTGCCCTGGCAATTGACCAGGGCGCCGCCCAGTTGCGTCCGGCTCGAGCCCTGGCGGTCAAGTACATGACTACCCGCCCCGACAGCTCGCCTGGCTCGGCCGTCTGGCGCCAGGTGATCACGTTGGGACGCCAGTTCCAGGAGCGGCTCGCGCGGGGGGCCTTTAACAGCTCACTCTCGGTGGACGTGGGGGCGCGACTCTCGTTGCTGTTTCGCTATTTCACCGGAGCCCAACCACTGAGGCAGTTCCGGGCCGAGTTCGATGCCCCGGGTACCTCTGAGGGAATGGCCGTCACCCTGATCGCCAACCTGACCACGGCCATCAACGAGTTGGCCCGGCCCATCGATGCTATCAAGCATCAGGCCAAGACGATCACTGTGGGCATCTCTCGCTCGGAGGAGACCTTGATGGGCCCGCTATTCGACGGATTGCGCGATCTGGAGGTCTCCCTCGAGTCCATCCCCTACCGCGACCTGATGCTTCTGCGGGCCATCAGCCCGGCCATCAGCGAGGTGGTCGGGGTCACCGAGTACCGTGTCAGCGGTCTGGGTCCAATGGGCGAGCCCACGGCCACCTCGAGCCTGCAGGTGCTGACCAAGCTAGGGGCGGCCAGGAACCTGCGCTCGCGAGCCGACCACCCACACCACCTGATGGGTACTAAGGAGAAAGTTGTGCGCACCCGGGCTGGGTACATCGGCCGGGGGGGGAAGGATCTCAAGCCGATCGTCATACTGCCGGTGATTCCACGCGGCAAGGTGGAGACGCTGGTGTTGTTCCACCTCGAGTTCCAGGACCTACCGCTGCCACGCAAGGTCGCTCTGCTGCGCGACATGGCCCAGCGCTACGACGATCTCAAGAGCTTCGTCACCGAGACCGATATGGAATGGCACGACAGCTACCTCGAGGAACTGTCAGTGTCGGAGCTGGTCACCCTGCCCACTGAAGCCCTCAATGCTCGCGTGCTCGAGGTGGCTCGTAACGCCGTGGCCACAACGGCTTAGGATTGACCGTCCGAGCTCGAGTCGCTATAATGGGTCGAACCTGGGCCCATAGCTCAGCGGTGAGAGCGG
>CAYYHB010000092.1:0-18660 GCA_964471395.1 uncultured Burkholderiales bacterium
GGTAGCGCTGCACGTCCTTCCAGTTGAAGGTCTTGAGGGCCTGGGTGCGCGACATGACCCGCCCGGCGCCGTGCGAGGCCGAGAGCAGCGACTCCTCGTTGCCCTTGCCACGCACGACGAAGGCGGGGGAGGCCATCGAGCCGGGGATGACACCCAGCACTCCCTTGCCGGCAGGGGTGGCTCCCTTGCGGTGGACGATGACCAGGCGGCCGTTATGCTCTTCTTTCCAGGCGAAATTATGGTGATTCTCGATACTGGCCAGTGCATCCACGCCCAGGGCCCGGGCCACCTCGCGGTGGATCACCTCGTGGTTGGCGGCGGCGTACTTCCCCATGAGCTCCATGGCAGCCCAGTACTCCTGGCCCGACTCGTCGTCCAGGTCCAGCCAGGCCAGCCGGGCCAACTCAGGCGGCAGCTCGGGGTGGAGCTCCTTGGCCAGCTTGGAGTAGAAGGCCGCCACCTCGGCCCCTGAGCCGCGGCTGCCGCTGTGGGACAGCAGGGCCAGGTACTTGCCCGGGGTGAGGCCAAGATCGGGATGATCCAGCGTCAGGATGCCGTACTCGACAAAGTGGTTACCCGAGCCGCTGGTGCCCAGCTGGTTGTGGGCCTTGCGCTTGAGCCTGTGGGTCAGGGGGGTGACCGCCCAGTCTTCCTGCATGACGGGATGCTCGCGCGGTTTCTTGAACTCGGCTCCCACCCCGAAGCGGGTCTCGTTCTCGAGCACTCGGATGAGACGGCTGCGATCCTTCTCCAGGGCCTCCACGGGCAGGTCGAGCACCGACAATCGCATGCGGCAGGCGATGTCCACCCCCACGGCATAGGGGATGACGGACCGGTCGGTGGCCAGCACCCCGCCGATGGGCAGACCGTATCCCACGTGGGCGTCAGGCATCAGGGCTCCGGCCACTGCCACCGGCAGACGGCAGGCCTGCACCATCTGCTCGATCGACGCCGGGTCGAGATCCTTGCCCCACTGCTTCCAGGGCGCCCGCTGGGCTCGCTCCTGAAAGCCCTCCTCACCGGCCAGCATCGCCCTGGCCAGATCCCCGAAGACGGGGTCGGCCAGGTAAGCCGAGGGGTCGTGCACCACCGAGCCGATCCGGTCGCGTAGCTCGGCGTGCTTGAGGCGAGCCTTGGGGAGCAGCTCCAGAGCCGCCTTGATAGCCTTCTTGCCGTGGACGCCCAGATTCTCGAGTTCCTTCACCTTCATGAGCGGGCCGATTCGAGCAGGGACGGGCTTCCCCTGCGCAGAACCCCCGCGCCCTCATGCGAAAAACATTGACCATGCTCGTTCTGCTCTGCGGCCTGGCCTGGGCCGCGTCGCCCGTGGGCCATCCGATGCCCAACTTCACCCTCTACACCCCGAACGGGGAAGCTCGAACTCTGCGCCAGATCGCTCCCGGCAAGCCGCTGGTGATGGTGGTCTGGTGCGCCACCTGCCCTAGCTGTCGCGAGGTGGAGGCCGAGATCGACCGCCTGGCCGAGGAGATGCGCGGCAAGGCTGTGGTGCTGGCCCTGGACGCCAACGCCCCGGACACCGCCGAGCGCATCCAACAGACGCTCGACCGCAACTCGCTCACGTTCCCCGTCTTTCTGGACAAAAAGGGCAAGGTGGTGGACAACTACAAGATTAACACCACCACGACCACGCTGATCGTGGACGCCCAGGGTCGCCTGCGCTACCTGGGCCGCTTCGGCGACAAGGAAGAGGCGTTGGCCCGCAAGGCCTTGCAGCAGCTCCTGGCCGGACAGGAGGTCACTCCCAACCAGACCGAGTGGCAGGGCTGCAAGGTCATTCGCTGAAGGATTTTCATCCTGGTTTGAGGAACATTCATTCGATGCTTCCTGAGACCGTCGAATACCTTTCTGTTGTCGAATTTGCCCGGGCCATCGGCAAGAGCCCTCGCTCGGTGCAACGCTACGTCAGCCAGGGCCGGGTGGGCCATCGCAAGTCGCCCAACGGAGCCATCTTGATTCCGCAGGCCGAAGTGAAGAACTTCGCCCGCCGCAAGCGGGCCCGGGTGGCCGAGATCGTGGCTGCGGGAGGGTTGCGCTCGGTGGAAGGGGGCAAGCTGTCGGTGGTCAGCTCGCTCGAGCCTCAGCGCACCCGCTCGGAAGAAACCTTCGACCCGGTCACCCAGGACCGCGTCAAGCGCGAAGCCATCGGGCTGGGGGTGGTGCCCCTGTCGCGCCACGAGGAGGTCATCTTGCGCCTGGGCTGGACCGAGGGGCAACTCGAGATGACCCGGCGCCTGCTCAAAGAGTCGCGCGAGCGCGAGGTCGAGCTCCAAAAGCGCCTCGATGACGCCGAGCTGCGCGCCGAGAATGAGACCGAGTCTCGCCTGAATGCCCAGGCTCGCATTCGCGACCTGGAGGCCCGGTTGCGTCTCTGGGAAGAACGCTGAATCTTAGCGCAACGGGTTTTCCCAAGAGGAAGGGTCTTCGAGGCGTACATCCCCACGGCCGGTAGGACGGCCTTACAGTGGGGTGTGGCAGCCAGGAAGGCTCGCAGACTGCAGGTCGTGCGCTCCCCAGCGGGTGGCCGAACTCCAGAGCCAGGCATTGTTGGCTCGCTTCGATGACAAAATCGACTTCATGGCGCCACTGCACATTCCAGTAGTGCAGGCGGGCCTGGGGCCAGTGGGGCTCCACGATTGCGCTGAGGTTGCGGCCACGTAGGCCTCGAAGAGGGGCCCCGGAGCGGTTCTCCGGCCGGCGGCTCGATATTTGACGCGGAGGCCAGGCATCAGGTGGCGGCCTTCTCCTGCCGACTCGGGACCTCGCCCTCGGGAAAGGCTTCGTCCGCCCACGTGAAGCGCCCGCCTGCTCGTTGCAGGCGGGTTGTCCCCAACACCGCCAGGGCCTCGATCGGGCCGTAAAGATGGGGAAAGAGCTCATCCGGCGAGTCCGCCCCGGTGGGAAGCTCATAGCGCAGCTCAGAAGTCAGTCGGGCGGGATCGATCACCAGCACCTGAACCTCGTCCAGGTGAGCGAAGTAGCGCTCGGCCGTGGCCAGAAGCTGGGTGGCCGTGGAGCAGTGCACGAATCCTTCGGTGCGCAGGCTCTCGGGCTCGAGGCAACTCGGGTCGGTGGTGAGGTGGTAGATCACCAGCCCGCCAGGGCCGAGCGGGCGGCGTGATAGCCGCACATCCCGTGCACGCCTCCGCCGGGCGGGGTGGAGGAGGAGCAGAGGAACACCCCGGGCAGGGGAGTCCGGTAGGGATCGAGCTGCACTACCGGACGCGTGAACAGCTGGCGCAGGGTCAAGGCTCCGCCCGAGATGTCGCCGCCCACGTAGTTGGCATTGTAGCTCTGCAGCCGGTCGGGGGTGAGCACCGAGCGGGCCAACACGACCTCTCGGAAGCCAGGGGCGAAGCGCTCGATTTGATCGTCGATCCACGAGCTGACGTCCAGCGGCGAGCCGTGGGGCACGTGGCAGTAAGCCCACAGGGTGTGCTTGCCGGCCGGAGCCCGCGTCGCGTCGAACAGACTGTTCTGCACGCACAGCACGTAAGGCCGCTCGGCGTGGCGGCCCTCCCAGCAGGCCCGCTCGGAGCGAGCGATCTCCTCGAAGGTGCCGCCCAGGTGCACGGTGGCTGCCCGCGCCACCTCGGGGTTGGTCCAGGGAACCGGGGCCGAGAGGGCATAGTCCACCTTGACCACGCCCGGACCGTAGCGGAAATTCAGCAGCCGGTCCTTCCAACTGGACGAGAGATCGTCCCCGGCCATGGCCACGAACTGTCGCGGGGTGACGTCGAGAAGCTTGATGCGAGCCTCGGGGAGCTCGCGCAAGCTGGTTACCGGATGATTGCAGCGAAGCTCGCCGCCCAGCTGGTGCAGCACCCCCAACAGGGCCCGGGCCAGCGCCCCGGTGCCTCCCCGGACCATGGGCCAACCCACCCTGTGGGCCAGGGTTCCCAGGGCCAGGGCCGCGGCGGCGCTGGGCATCCACTCCATGGGGAGCACCGAGTGGCCGGCCAGCCCGGCCAGCAGAGCCGGCGCTTCCTGGCCCCGGAAGCGACCCACCAGGCTGCGGGCCGAGCGCAATCCGTAGAAAGCCAGCCGCAGCATCAAGAAGGGGGCGCGGGGGAAGAGGTTGACCGGCCCCAGAGCCTCCCGGTCGATGCGGTCCCAGCCGGCCACGAAAGGGGCCATCAGGCTCTGGTAAGAGCGGCCGTCCTGGCCCAGACGTTCGGCCGTGCGGCTCACCGAGCGCTCCATGATTACCGCCCGTCCGCCATCCAGCGGGTGGGCCAGAGGAACGTCCGGATGCACCCACTCCACGTCCAGGGGCAGCCGCTTGAAGAACGGCGAGGCCAGGCCGGAGGGATGGATGGAGGCGCATACGTCGTGCTTGAAGCCGGGCAGCGTCAGCTCGGCGGTGCGCATGCCGCCGCCCGGCTCGGGAGCGGCCTCCAGCACCAACACCGAGCGCTGCTGCCGGGCCAGCTCGATGGCCGCCGCCAGGCCGTTGGGGCCCGAGCCTACCACGATGGCGTCCCAACGCTCGCTCATGGCTTGAACTTGCGCAGGGCGCCGGCGGCCTGCTTGCGCACAGTGCCCTGCACCACAGGCAGCCAGCCCAGCAGGCGCCCTTTGAGGCCCAGCGCCATGCTCATCCAGCGATACAGGTCGAACTGGTCGCGGTGCTCGCGGATCAGCCCGTCTTGAAAGCGGAACGTGGCGTCGATCTGGTTGTGCACCTTGCGCCCGGTGCCGGAGAAGGTATAGTCGGCGTCCCAGTGAGCTCGCCCGGTCTGATCGTCTGCTTGCACGTCGCGATAGGCGATCTCCAGGTCCTTGCCGCGCTGGCACAGCATGCGCCACATGTTCCCGGCCGAGGGACCGCGCAGATCAGGGAAGACCGGGTCAGAGAAGACGACGTCGGGGTGATAGCAGGCTACCATGCCTTCGGCGTCGCGCCGCCGGAAGGCCTGGTAGAAGCGGTGGATCAGCTCCTCGTTGGGGTGCATCGGGGGGCCTTCGCCGTCCGCGCAGGGTCCCCCTTACTGCACCGGGAACGATCCTACAACTTGCTCGATCGACTCCGCAGCTGGCTGCAAGACAAGCACACCAACCTGAGGGCCCGCCGGGGCGATCGAGAGGCTGCCAACGAGCTGGCCCTGGCCCTGGTCAACGAGAATCACGAAGGGCGTCGGGCCCGTCGAAAACAGGCTGTCGAGGCGGTGCTGCACTCGGTTGTCTTGCGGCAGGAGACCCTGGACGACCTCTGGCAGCTCGCTCTCGAGACCCGCGACGAGAGCCTGCTCGAGCTTTTGATCGCTCAAGGACGCCCCGCCGCGCGCCGGCTGCCCGAGAAGGTCGCTTCTTGTCTTCATCTGCCTGCGGGCGACGGCTTCCTGGAACCGGAAGAGGACGTCGCAGCCATCTGCCTGCTGCTGGCCCTCTCTCTCGACCGACCTCCTCCAGAAGGAGCACGCGCCCGGGCGCTGGTAGCCGCGCCCCTGTGGGGGCGACGCGTGGCCCAGGTCTGCCTGCGCGACGACTTCCCCGAAGCGGCTCTGGAGCTCTTGCGCCAGGGTGGTCACTACCCCGACGATCCCGAGGCCAGAGCAGCCTTCTTCTTTCTGACAGGGCAGATCGAGCGCTGGAACGAGCTCGACCCGGATGCTCGCCTGCTGGCTCTGGCCTACGCCCGGGCTTCGTCCGGCCTGGCCGGACGCATCCGCTCCCAGGTGCGTCGCCAGGGCTCGGCCGAGCTGGCTCGGACCGTGCTGCAACCGCTCACCCTGCCCGGCGAGGGCGGGTGGGAGGTCATGCTCGAGCTGCTGAAGGACCGTCCCGATGAGCTCTGGCAGCTGGTGCTGGAGGCTCCGCTTGTCTGGTCCACCCGGGCCTTGCGCCGCCTGGACGAGCTCAGTTATCAACCTGCCGATTCTGAGCTCTACCGCAGGCTCCGCCTGCAGTGCCCCGATCCTTTGTTGGCTCAAGAGGCGCTGCAGGCCGAGCAGGTTCTCCTCTCGTTGGACTCTGATCGCATGGTGGTGCATCCGGGCAGCGCTCTGGTTGCCTATCGCGGACCTGGCTGCGCCCTGACGGTGACGGATTGCTCGGGTCAACCTCGGGGCAAGCTGTTCGGACACCTGGCGGGAGAGGTCGGGTACCCTGGCCGAACGGGGGATTTTGATGTCGTCGCCGTGGAGCGCCTGGACGCCCTGGCCTTCCACCCGGGCGGCCGGCTGCTGGCCAGCGGTGGGGCGGATGGAGTGGCCATCGTCTGGGATCTCGAGCGGATGGAGCTCTTGCAGCGGTTCGAGTGCCAGGAGCGCTGGACCTATCTCGAGTCCCCACGCAAGTTTCGCAAGCTGGTCTTCGGCCCCGACTGCCTGGTCATTCAGCTTCCCGACAACGTCGTCTGGCTGCTGAATCTTATCAACGGGGAGAGCAACCAGCTCTACCAAAGGGTGGAGGGGCGCCTCGGAATCTCCCCGGGCCGGATCGCCCTGGCCCGAGGAGACCAGGTGGAGATCGTCAGCCTGCCGACCCTGGAGCGCACTAACTTGAGCCTGAAGAGCCCTCTGGTGGAGCCGTTCGTGGAGGCTCTGGCCCTCTCGCCGGTGAACGGCCAGTTGGCCCTCAGCCTGGCCAACCGCGCCGGTGACCGCAGCTTGCTTGCCTGGTCAGAGGTCGGGTGGCAGACCCTGAGCGAAAAAGGACGCGAGGTCACGAGCATGAGCTTCAGCCCGGATGGAGCCAATCTGCTCTGCCGGGGCGAGGACGGGCTGAGGATGTTCCAGCTCTCCACCGGTCGATTGCTGCTCGATTGCAAAGCCAGCGTCCACTGTTATTCCGAGGACGGATCATTACTGGCCCTGATGGGGGAGGAGACGCTGCAATTGCGCAATGCCCGCACCCTCGAGTTGATCGGGGTCTCGATCCCCTCACTGCCAGAACGGCAGGTGCTGAGCTGCTGTTTCCTGGCCGATGGGAGGTTGCTGATGGTCGGCCGCAAGCGGGAGGGCTATGTGATCAAGCTGCAGCTGTGTCAACTGAATCCCCTCCTGAGCGGGGCCCTGGGTTCCATGACTCCGGCCCACCTGGAGCTGGCCATGAGGATCCTGCCGGGAGGGGGACCCTCCGGGCGGGTTCGCGAGTACCTACGGCTGGTCTTGCAGCACCGCTTCCGAGCCGAGGTGCAGTTGGGCGAGCGGGGAAGCTCGGCCCACGACATCGAGCTTTGAGGGGTGAGCTTTCAGTGAGGCAGCTTGGCGTACTCTAGTTCCTGAAGATTTTTCGCGCGACCAGCAAGGTTCTATCGTCCGAGATCGAACCCCTGGTCTATGGGCAAACGGGGCGCGCGGCGACGAAAGGAGATCCAGGCCAACGTTCGGTAGATCCCAAATCGCCCGGGTGTCCGCCGAAGTGGTCCCTTTCTGAGAGCAGTCAGGCTCTCAAGTCGAGCGAGCCCTGGACTTAAGTATGCTTTTTGTCTTACAATGGACGCGATGGGATTCCAGGAAGCCAAACGGAAAGCCCTGACCGCTGCAGGATGGCAAGGTTGCGGTTGAGCCTCGGGAAGCACAGGAGAAGAAGAACCTCCTGGCCACCGGAGCGATCACCTTCGCAGAGGCCGTAGGATTTCATCGCGCTGGAGCTGTCTCGCGCGGGGGCGCATCCCGGTCACGAGGAACTTTACTTTCGGGCTCTTCTCCTGGCCTGCCATCGGCACGAGAAGAAGGTCGGCGCGCTCCTCAAGCGTGCGAAGGACCCCGTGCTGGATCGACCTCGCACTGCCTCGGTTACGCTTCGACTCAGCCCCAAGCTGTTACAGGTTGTGGAGAGCCTGAGGAACTACAGTGGCATCCAGAACTTGAGTGAACTCCTCCGGCGGCTCCTCGTTTTGGCAGACACAGAAGATCTGTCCCCCTCTGTTCAAGCGGAGACTGCTCGACTCGCGATCGCCTATGCCTGAATCTACTCGCGCCGGCAACCCCTCGCCCGGGCCAGCGAAGCCCTTCGGGCCCAGCGCTGGACGGAAGTCGTCGAGCGGTTGGTGCCGTCGGGACCCTCGCGTTGAACAATCATGGTGGTTGCCACCCAACCAGGCCCTCAAGGCAGGTGTCTGGCCGGCCGCCCGCAAAACCTGATCGCACCTATGCGACTGAACCAGCACCTCACCCGAGCGGCCCGCCAGGCCATGCAAGAAGTCTTCGGCCTGGAGAACCCCGAGCCCGACCTGAGGGTGGCCACCGACCCCAAGTTCGGAGACTACCAGATCAACGGTGTGCTGCCCCTGGCCAAGCAGCTCAAAGATAATCCCCGCCAGCTGGCTGAGAAGCTGGTAGCGGTGCTGGACTTCGGTGGTGCTTGCCTGACCCCCGAGATCGCCGGGCCCGGTTTCATCAACCTGCGCCTCGATCCCGACTGGGTGGGGCGGCAGGCGGGGCAGATTGCGGTGGACGAGCGGCTGGGAGTGGAGCAGCAGCAGCCAGCTCAGAGTATCGTGGTAGACTTCTCCAGCCCCAATGTGGCCAAGCGGATGCACGTGGGCCACCTGCGCTCGACCATCCTGGGCGACAGCCTGGTGCGCACCCTGCGATTTCTGGGTCACAGGGTGGTGGGGGACAACCACGTGGGCGACTGGGGTACCCAGTTCGGAACGCTGATCTGGTCGTTCAAGCAGGGCCACGACGCGATTATGCTCGAGCAGGACCCGCTGGGCGAACTGGAGAGGCTCTACAAGCACGGCAGCGAGCGCGCGCGAGAGAACGCCGAGGTGGCCGAGGAAGCCCGCCAGGAATTGTCGCGCCTCCAGGCAGGTGACCCCGAGAACAAGGCTTTGTGGGAGCGCTTCGTGGGGCTGTCACGGCGCGACGCCGAATCCCTCTATAACCGACTGAACGTGAGCTTCGACTCGTGGAAGGGGGAGAGCCACTACAACCAGGTGCTGCCCGCCCTGGTCGATCGGATGGTGGCCCAGGGGTTGGCCCGAGAAGACCAGGGGGCCATCGCCATCTTTTACGGGGATCATCCCGAGCTGGGCGACAAGCCCTTCCTGGTGCGCAAGAAGGATGGGGCGTTCCTGTATGCCACCACAGACCTGGCCACCATGGAGGAGCGGCTCGAGCACTACGATCCTGACCGCATTATCTACGTGGTCGACGTGCGCCAATCGCTCCATTTCGTGCAACTCTTCGAGGCTGCCCGGATGCTCGGTATGGTCAGGGACGGCCGCCCCCGCCTCGAGCACGTGGGCTTCGGCATGATGCTGGGCCAGGACGGTCGCCCGTTCAAGACCCGCGAGGGGGGCACGGTGACGCTGGCGGCCCTGCTCGACGAGGCCTCCGAGCGCGTCTATCCCAAGGTCGCCGAGCGTTATCCCGAGGCCAACCACGACGAGCTGCACCGGCTTGCCGAGCAGGTAGGCATCGGAGCGGTCAAGTATGCTGACCTGTGCCAGCACCGCACCACCGACTATCGCTTTGACTGGGAGAAACTGTTGGCCTTCGAGGGGAACACCGGGCCCTATCTTCAGTATTCCCTGGTGCGCACCCGCTCGCTGTTGCGCGAGCACCTGGTGCGCTTCGGCAACGAGTTCGAGCCAGTGGCCGGAGACCTGAAGCTGGAAGAGCCCGAGGAGAAGGCCCTGGCGGTCGAGCTTTTGCGCCTCGGCGACGTGCTCGACCGGGTGGCCGAGCATCTCACGCCCCATCTTTTGTGCGAGTATCTCTTCGGTCTGGGACGCTGTTACAATGTCTTCTGGGATCGCTGCCCCATCCTGAAGGCCGAGATCCCCGATTCGGTGCGCCGCCGGCGGCTGACCCTCAGCGCAGGCGTGGCCCGGGCTTTCGAGATCGGTCTTTCTCTCCTGAACATCCCCGCTCTGGAACGCATGTAGCGAAAGGCTTCCTGGCTTCATCCAGAGAATTTAACAATTTGGCAGTAAACTTTTAACAAAGTTTACCGCCCTCTTCACGCTCGCTTGGCAATCGCGTGGTACGCTAACGAAACGACGTTTTGGGAGGACATCCCCTTTGGCGCAGCCTTCGAAGGACATCAAGAACACCACCGTAACGAAGACGACGACGACCTCGTCGACGACGACGACGAGCAAGGGTGGTAGCGTCGAAAAGTCGCTCAACGAGCTGCAGGATGTCATCAAGACCTCCATCTCCTCGCTCGAGGAAGTGTTCCCGGGTGGCAAGTCCGAGAAGCCGCTCTCCAAGAAAGAGCAGAAGGAGGCCAAGAAGAAGGAAGACGCAGTCCTTCGCATGTTCGGGATAGATCCCACCAAAGCGCCCAAGGAAAAGGACAAAGACAAGCTTCCTCCCGCTTCGGTCCGGATTGAGAGCACAAAGTCTCTGATGACCGGCCAGACCACGGTCCAGAGCGCCCGCTCAGAAACCACCAAAAATGCCGACGGTTCCTCCAGCTCGCGCACCGAGGTCAAGACGGACGACGGGCGCCAGGTAGTCCAGGAAGAGGTGAAGACCGGCTCCACCGACGCGCCCGGAGGGGCTGCCACGACCCAGAGCAAAACGCAGGTGGTGGAGGCGGACGGCACCACCACGACCCAGACCGCCACCAAAGTCGAGGTCAAGGGTCCCGATGGCAAGACCTCCGAGGTCACCGTGGCCATCGTCGAGAAACCTGGCCAGCTGCCCAGCGTAGAGGTCACCACGGCCGAGAAAGACAAGAAGGGCAAAGTGATCCGGTCCGAATCGAGCTCCACCGAAACGGTCCGGCCGGGGCCCGCTCCGACCCAGCCTCAGAAGGAGAAGGCGGCTTCAGCCACCAGCAGCTCCAGCGAAGAGAAGACGGCTCGCGCCAGAACGGCCGAGAGCCGTCGGGAAGCCGCCGCGGCGGCTGAAGAGCAGGTGGTGACCGAGACCACTGAGACCGTAACCCACGCCAATGGGGAACAGACCACGACCTCCGAGACCCGAGTCGAGCGCAAGGAAGACCAGAAGAGCGAGCAGCCCAGGGCCGAAGGCGAGAAAGGCGACAAGGGCGACAAGAACAAGCCGGCCACGCGCACCGAGTCGGTCACCCTGGCGACCGGCGAGAAGATCACCACCACCACCGAAAGTACCGGCAAGCCGCCTGAGAGCCCGCGCCCCTCCCTGCTCGCTCCGCGAGAGGAGGAAAGGAAGCCCGAACAAACCCGCACCACCACCACCGTCGAGTCGCCCACGGGCGAGAAGCGCACGACCACGACCACGACCAGGGTCGAGACAGTCCAAGCTCCTCCGCCTCCCCCTAAGTCAGAGGAGGCCAGGGGCAACACGCGCACCGAGACCATCACCCTGCCCACCGGCGAGAAAATCGTCACCACGACCCGGACCACCGGCAAGCCCTCGGAAGAGGCGCGCCCGGCTCCGCTGCCGCAAACTCAGCAGCAGCAAAGGACGCCCGAGCCGCCGGCTGCCCCCCGGGCCGAGGAGAACCGCAACGTCACCCGGCGCGAGACCACCGAGCTACCAACTGGCGAAACGATCACCAGCGAGACCTCCCGGGGGGAGGGGGGCAACGAGCGAACGACTACCACCATCACCACGGCCACCGGTGAGCGCATCACCACCACCGTGGAAGGCAAGCCGGGGGAGACCGAGCCTCGGGCTCCGCTGCCGAACCCGAATCAGAACCAGAACCAGCGCCCGCCGGCGCCCGAGCCGGCCCGCGCCGAGGCTCCCCGGGCCGAAAGGGTCACCCGGCGCGAGACCACCGAGCTGCCTACCGGTGAAACCATCACCAGCGAGACGGCCCGGGTCGAGGGGGGCACCGAGCGCACCACCACCACCGTGACCACGGCCACCGGCGAGCGCATCACCACCACCGTGGAAGGCAAGCCAGGGGAGACGCAGCCCCGAGCTGCCGTGCCCAACCCCAATCAGAACCAGAACCCACGCCCCACCGCGCCCGAGCCGGCCCGAGTCGAGGCGCCCCGGGCCGAGAACGTCACCCGCCGCGAGACCACCGAGTTGCCCACCGGTGAAACCATCACCAGCGAGACCGCCCGGGTCGAGGGGGGCACCGAGCGCACTACCACCACCGTGACCACGGCCACCGGCGAGCGCGTCACCACCACCGTGGAAGGCAAGCCAGGGGAGACGCAGCCCCGAGCTGCCGTGCCCAACCCCAATCAGAACCAGAACCCACGCCCCACCGCGCCCGAGCCGGCCCGAGTCGAGGCGCCCCGGGCCGAGAACGTCACCCGCCGCGAGACCACCGAGTTGCCCACCGGTGAAACCATCACCAGCGAGACCGCCCGGGTCGAGGGGGGCACCGAGCGCACTACCACCACCGTGACCACGGCCACCGGCGAGCGCGTCACCACCACCGTGGAGGGCAAGCCAGGGGAGACCGAGCCTCGGGCGGCCGCTCCTCCTTCGCCGAATCGCAATCAGAACCAGAATGAAACTCGACCCGGAACGCCTGAGCCTCGAGCCGAGGAGAACCGCAATGTGACCCGGCGCGAGACGACCCAGCTGCCAACTGGCGAGCGCATCGTGTCGGAGACCTCCGAGGGGAGCGGAACCGAGCGCACCACCACGACCGTTCAGAGCCCCACCGGGGAGCGCACCACCACAACAGTGGAAACCACCGGTCGCTCGGGAGACGAGCGGCCGGCCCCGACCCAGTCTGCCACCAACCGTGCCGAGGAGCGCCCGCGTGCGGCCGAGGGGCCCAACAACAACCAGCCCGAGACCCGCGTCGCCCGTGCTGAAGGCGAGGCGCCGCGTGGTGAGCAGAACACGGCTCGCCAGGCCGAGGGGCAGCGCAGCGAGCCTGCTCGTGCCGCCGAGGCTCCTCGCAACGAGCCGACCCGCGAGGGAGAGCCGGCCCGTCCCGCCGAGGGGCAGCGCAACGAGCCGGCTAGACCGGCTGAAGGGCAACGCAACGAAGCCCGCCAGAACGAGGCTCTTCGCAACGAGACGCGTCCAGCCGAGGAGCCGGCCCGACCGGCCGAAGGGCAACGCAGTGAGGGGCAGCCTCAGCGAAGTGAGCAGGTCCGCCAGGCCGAGGCTCCGCGCAACGAGCCCCAGGCACCCGCCGCCGAAGCCCGTCGCGAAAACAGCGGTGAGTCTCGACGAGTGGAGGAGCCAAATCGCCCGGCGGATGCGCAGCGCAGCGATGCCCGTGAAGCCCAGGCAGCCGAGCCTGTTCGCACGGAAGCGCGAGCCGATGCACGGGCGGAGGTGAGAGCCGAGAACCGTGAGGCCCGGGGTGAAGCACGGGCTGAAGCTCCGCGGGCCGAGGTTCGAGCCGAGAACCGTGAGGCCCGGGGTGAAACCCCGTCGGCCGAACCCGCCCGAGCTAATGTCCCTCGCAGCGAGGCCCGAGCCGAAGCTCGCTCCGAGAACCGTGCCGAGTCCAGTGAGCCGACTCGCGCGGGCGAAACCCGTCGCGAGGCTCGAGCGGCCGAGGAGCCTGCTCGCACTGGCAGCCAACCCTCCGGTCAGGAGACAGAGAGGCGGGCCAGCGTGACCGGTGAGCCGGCTCGCGCCAACACCTCCGCTCGCAGTGAGGGCAATGCGGCTGAGCCCGCTCGTCGCGGCGACGACGCAGGCCGCACCACGTCGGTGGCCGTCCAGGCGACCAGCGAAACCAGTCGCACCGACCCGCAGCGCGTCTCGGCGGCCGAAACGGCCCGCACGGGCGAGAATGCTCCTTCGACCGCACCCCGCTCTGAGGGGCCCGGCCGTTCCGAGCGTCCCGAAGGACCTGGCCGCTCTGAGGGCTCTGCCCGTCCGGAGGGACCGGTGGGTCCGTCCGGAGCCAGTGCCGGCGAACGGCCTCGAATGGCTCCCGGCACCTCGCTCCCGCTGGCCGCCCCGGCCGGACCGGCCAGCGAGGCCTATCGTCCGGCGGCCTCAGCCGAGGTGCGCCCGGCCATGACCGCGCCGGTGGGTCCCCAGGTCGTTCCCCCCGAGGGAACGCCGCCGGTGATTGCCACCACACAACGCAGATCTCCCGCCCCTCCCACGCCTTCGGCGCCCGAGCCGGAGACAGTTCGGGCTTCCACGGCTTCGGCGGCCCGAGAGCCGGTCGCCGAGGCTCCCGCCACGCCCAGTCTGCCTCCTCCTCCGCCGGTGCGACCCAACCTGGCCGGACCGCAGGCCCCGCAGGTGGCCCAGGCTGCCATCCAACCCGCCGTCGCGGTAGAGCGCCAGTTGGCCAGCGAACGCGCTCAGGCGCCCGCCGATGCCGGCACCTCAGCCGTCCAGTTGGGGTTGCGACCTACCCCGCAGCGCGTGACCACTCAGGCCAGTAGCACCTCTTCGGACGTGCGCGAGGCAGCTGCTGCCTCCTCCGAAGAGAAGGCGCTGGATTCTCAGCAGGACGGCATTCTGCCCATCTCGCCCATCGATCGACGGCGCGAGCCCACCCAGGATCTGCGTCAGGAAACCCTGTCCCAGTGGCGTTCGGCAGAGCGCAACGAGCGCCAGGCGTTTGGGGCCGAGGATGCTCGCTTTGACAATCACACCGAGCCCACCACCGGGGCTGCCAATCGCCTCGCTCCAACTCTGTCCGGCACCGTCAGGCAAGCCTCGGCCCAGGGAGCCCAGGCCAACCAGCAGTCCCAGCAACAGGAATCGGGCTTTGGCTCGGGCGACCAGGGGCAGGGCGGCGACGACCGCGGCGCTGATCGTCACGCGGCCCACGGTCTGGGCCGGGGTCCGGCTCAGGCTCAGAACCCGACCAATACAGCTCTGGCAGCCATCATGGCCGCCATGCAGCCCGAGGGCGCCGAGGAGGCCGAAACGCAAGAAGCCCATCGCGCCGCCAGCATGGGGGCCTCAGAGATGGACTCCGTGCAGCTCGAATCGGTAGCCAACCGGCACGCGGCCTCGGCCGTCACCAGTCTGCTCAAGAAGGCCAACAAGGAAAAGGAGCTCGGCGACATCCAGGACCTGGATGAGGATGCAGCTCTGCACAGTCTGGGTGTAATGCTCAAGATGGGCGGGCAGTCTACCGATCGCTCCGAGAAGGTGATGCAGCACGCCATGGCCATGGCCGACGAGCTGGGCATCAACGACTTCCGCACCCGCAAGCAGATCCGCGACGGGGCCATGCTCATCGACATCGGTCAGGTGGGAATCGCCCTTGGCGGCGCCTCCGACGAGAAGATCGAGGAGATGGCCGACTTCCTCAAAGAGCACGGTCCGCTCAACCTGCGCGCCCTGCACGCTTCCACCATCCTGCGCGACGTGGGCAAGATTCAGGTGCCCGAGGAGATCCTGGCCAAGGCGCCTGACGAGCTGACCAGCGCCGAGTTGGAAGAGCTGAAGAAGCATCCCATCTACGGCGAGGAGATCATGAACCAGATCGGCTCGCTGAAACACCTGGGCCCCATCATCCGAAGTCACCACGAGCGCTGGGACGGCGACGGCTATCCCGATGGGCTGGCCGGGCGCGACATCCCACTGGCCTCGCGCATCATCGCCGTGGCCGACCACTTCGAGGACCTGCTGGCCGGAGGCCCCGACGGGGAGCCCTTCAGCGTCGAGAATGCCCTGCAGACCTTGCGCGACGGCTCGGGAACGCAATTCGATCCGGTGTTGATCGACGCTTTCCTGCGCGTGATGGAGCGCACCTAGGCCCTGGACGATCAGGCGACCGAGTCACGCGGCTCACGTTTTCTCTGGCTGGCGTGGGTCTTGCCGGTCCTCTACGTATTGAGCGTGGGGCCGGTGGTCGGCTTGCTCAAGCAATCGGGCCACCCCGCAGGCCTGGAGAGGTTCGTGAGCTACTTCTACGCACCCCTGGAATGGCTCTATATAAATGTGAAGCAGGTGGCGCGGCTGCTCGAGTGGTACATCGATCTGTTCAGTTGAGAGACTACCTTTCGACCCAGCTATAGGCATACTCGGGCAGCTCGAACGGCAGACCCTCCTCGGCCACCTGAAGGGGCCGGAAGGTATCCACCATCACGGCCAGCTCCTCGGTCTTGGCCTGGCCGATGGAGGCCTCGGTGGCCCCGGGCTGAGGCCCGTGGGGCAGCCCGCCGGGGTGGAGGGTGAAGTCGTACTTGTCCACCCCACGCCGGCTCATGAAGTCCCCGTCCACGTAGTAGAGCACCTCGTCGGAGTTGACGTTGCTGTGCACGTAGGGGGCCGGAATGGCCTCGGGATGGTAGTCAAACAGGCGTGGCACGAAGCTGCAGACCACGAAGTTATGGGCCTCGAAGGTCTGGTGCACCGGCGGGGGCTGGTGCACGCGCCCGGTGATGGGCTCGAAGTTGGCAATGTTGAACGACCAGGGGTAGAGAAAGCCGTCCCAGCCGACCACGCCAAAGGGATGGTGGCGCATGATGTGACGGTGCAGCTCGTCGCGGGCCTTCACGTGAACCTCGAACTCGCCTTCATCGGTGTAAGTCTCGAGCTCGATCGGAACCTTGATGTCGCGCTCGCAATAGGGAGCATGCTCGAGCAACTGGCCATAGTGATTGAGGTAGCGCCTGGGAGGGGCGAACTGGGAAGGGGCCTCCATCACCAGAAAGCGGGCCTCACTGCTCTCCAGGCGCATCTGCCAGGTGACCCCGAAAGGCAGCACCACATAGTCGCCCGGGCTAAAGGGAAGCTGGCCGAACTGGCTGCGAAACACGCCCTGGCCCTCGTGGCAGAACCAGCACTCATAGGCCTGACCGTTGCGGTAGAAGTGCTCCATCGAGCGAGTGGGCCGGGACAGGTACAAAATGACGTCAGAATTTCCCAGGATGGCTCGCCGGCTTTCCAGGGCATCGCCTGCGGCGGGGAACGCTCGGGTGCGAAACTGGCGAGCTCGCAGCCCTCCGAAGTCGACGAGCGTGGGTTTGGCGTGCCCGAGCCAGTCCACCTTGAGCACCTCGGTCGGCATGAAATGGTGGTAGAGGATGCTCTGGATACCCGAGAAGCCTTCCTGGCCCATTAGCTCTTCGCGAAAGAGCGTGCCATCAGGCTTGCGGTACTGGGTGTGACGCTTGGGGGGCAACTGCCCGAGTCGGTGGTAGAACGGCATGGCCCCCTCTTCCCCGGTCTCGTTGAGGACCCTTCTGGCGCCAAGTTAACAGCCTGTCAACAGGGTGTTTAAGCATGGTTTCAGTCCGTGATGCCATACTGACGCGGAACGAGAGAGACAGCGATTGTCCAATTTTTGGGGAGGCATGAAAACCAATGGTCAGCCTGAACACAAGTTTTACCGCCAGCGTTTACAACGCATCGCAGAGCGCTGCTGGCAAGCAGAAGAGAGCCATCATCGACGAGCAGGATCCGGCCGAAGCGGCCCGCCAACTGCGCGAGAAAGGTGAGCAGGAAGCCGCCCGCGGCCGCGAGCTGCAGACCAGCGGCGCCGGCCAGAAACAGCGTGGCGAGGAAGGACGGCAGGCCGGCAACCAGGCCATCGCTGACGGCAACCAGAAGGCCGCCGAAGGCCAGGCCCAGATCCAGGCCGGGTTGGAGCGCCAGCTGGCCGGTCAGCAGCAGATTGTGAACGGTCTGACTCGCGAGAGCGCAGGCGCTGCCAACGAGCAGCAGGGTATCCAGGAGTTCCAGGGTGGCCTGAACTCGGCCGGCGAGGCCCAGCAGGTGGCCCAGGGTGGAGCCCAGGTGCTGGCCACGGCGCTGGTGCTCGAAGAGAGCGTGGGGCAGTTCGTGGACCAGAAGTCAGCCGACTTTTCGGGCCAGCTGCAGCAGGCCAAGCAGGGACAGGCGATGGTCGAGACCGGCCTGACCGCCCTGACGGCCGGCTTCAACACCGAGCAGGCCGGGGCCACGACGGTCGACCAGGGCGTGGGCGAGTTCCGCCAGGGTATGGCCGAAACCGACGCCGGTCGCGCTCAGATCCGCGACGGCCGCGGCCACCTGCGCCAGGCCCACTCCGAGAAGCGCAAAGGTCTGGACGCCCAGGCCCGCTCCGAGGCCTTGACCGGCCGCGCCACCGACTCCGAAGCCGAAGCCGCCGCCAAGCAGGCCGAGGCCACCGAGTCCCGTCAGCACGCCACCCACTGCTCCCAGGAAGGGGCTCAGCGCGAAGCCGAGTCGATCGTTGAGAACGCCAAGAGCCAGACCTCCCAGAAGTTATCCGACCTGTTGGCCCGCAAGGCCGCCATCGACGCCAGCGCAGGCACCTCGCTTCTTGACATCCCGGGATACGTGGACGAGGGCGCCGCCACAGTCACCGAGGGCCTGTTGACCCGCGACGTGGCCACCGTGCGCCATCACGAGTCTCAGGTTCAGGCGCACCGGGCCGAGAAGCTCACCGCTGAGGCCTCGCACCACACCGAGAACGCTGCCTACCTGAACGCTCTGGCCACCCGCCTCGAGGGCGAGGCCGCGGCGCTGCTCCAGTCGGCTGCCGCCGACCGCACCGCTGCCGCCGAAGCCGCTCAGGCCTCCCAGCAGCACCTGGCCCAGAGCGCCGCTCTGGAAACCCAGGGCAACCAGGAAGTGGCTGACGGCGTGGCTCGCCGCAACGCGGGCAAGTCCCAGATGGCCGCCAGCCTGGACAAGATCCGCCTGGGTCTGGATCAGGAAGTGGCCGGCGCTGCCGAGCAGGAAGCCGGACTCGGCACCATCGGTCAGGGTCAGGCTCAGGTGGGCAGCGCCCGCCAGGATCGCCTGGTGGCTCTGCAGCAGCTGAGCGCGGGTATCAACCTGATGGCCCAGGTGCTCGACGTCCAGCAGCAGGGTCTCGACCTGGTGGGCCAGGCCCGTCAGG
>CAYYHB010000093.1:0-6680 GCA_964471395.1 uncultured Burkholderiales bacterium
CCGTTGCCGTCGTTGTCGATGCCGTCGCCGGGGATCTCGCCCGGGTTGGTCCAGACGTTGGCGGCCAGGTCAGGATGGTTGTAGTCGATGCCGGTGTCGATCACGGCGATCAGCGGGCCCTGGCCGTTGGGGGCGCCGGTGGTCAGGTCCCAGGCGGCCGGGGCGGCCACGTCCACGCCCGGGTTGCCGCTGTTCTTCAGGCCCCACAGGCGGCTGTCGAGGTCGTTGGGCTCGGCCTGCACCTGGATCTTGTAGTTGGGCTCGGCGTAGGCCACGCCTTCCTCGCCCGAGAGGCGGGCCACGGCCTGCTCGACCGTCTCGCCCTCTTGCAGGGCGAACTGGAACAGCTCGCCGCCGAAGCTCTTCTGCATCGACTCGGGCACGTCGAAGTGCCGAATGGTGGTCAGCCCCATGTCGGCTGCCAGGCTCTGAGCGTCGGCCAGGCCCACCTCATTCTTGAACTTGACCAGCACCTGGCCGGGCGCATACTGAGGCTTCTCGGCCGGGGCGGCGTCAAACCGGTCTTGCGGTTGAGACGAGGCCTGGGAGGCGGCCTGCGGGCGGGCGCTGGAGATCGGGGTGGCCTGGTTGGGACGAATGGTGTTCACGTTGGCACTCCTTCGGTGGTGTACGAAATGCGGGCGGCGCATGGCGGTTTTCGAGCGACCACGCGGAGCAGGCATCGGGCTTCTCACCAGCCCCCGGGCCCCACGGACCCGGCCTGCGCACCACGCAGGTATCCTAACCAGAACATGGAGTTACACGTTTGACCGAAATGTGAACATGAAGTTGGCCCGTTCAGACTTCTTTCAGACGAGCGCATTACGCTCAATGGCATGAACGTGACCGCCTCCAACCCCGACCGTCTGGGCCGTCCGGCCGACCGGGTCCGCGACACGGCTGCCGGCCTGGTGCTCCACCCCGAGGAGCAACGCGACGAATTGCGGATGATGGCAGCCGGAGTGGAGGCTCTGGGCCCGGTGAGTCGGGCCGATCTGCTCGATGGTCTTCGCCAGGCAAGCAGCGACTGGGGAGAGCACGCCGAGAGCGTCGAAAAGTCTCGCGCTCTCTCGCGCATGCAAGCCGATACCCAGAAACTCGAGAGCCTGCCCGGAGAGAGCCTCTCGGATCTGACCGGGGCCCTGCTCAGCGCCAACCAGGCCCGCCAGGACCGGCTGGGCCTCTTCTGCAAGGCGGGCGTCGGTGTGGCTCTGGGCTCATTCGTTCTCACCATGGCCACCGGCCACTGGGTGCCGCTAGCCCTGGGCGTGGCGGCGGTGGGTACGGCCGCCACGGCGGCCGTACAACGCTACCAGACTCCTGAGCGGGAGACTTTGAGCCGGCTGGCCACCTACGGCGCCATCGCCCAGCAAAAGGCCGCGGCCACGGCCGAGGTGACGCAACTCGTCGCTGCTCTGGGCGAGAAGAGCACCCACGGCATTCGCCAAACCCAGAACGGCGTTCAGGTTGGAGGAGTGGTCCTGCGTCGTCGCGGCTCTGAGTGACGGCCGAGCGCCTTCGCCCCTTCGGCGAATCCATCTTCTCCACCATGACCCGCCTGGCCAACGAGTGCGGGGCCATCAACCTGTCCCAGGGCTTTCCCGACTTCGATGGCCCGGATTGGCTCAAGGAAGCGGCCTGCCAGGCCATCTGCCAGGGCCCCAACCAGTACGCTCCCAGCCCCGGGTTGCTCGAGTTGCGGACCGCACTGGCGGCCAAGGTCAAGCGCGATTACGACCTCGAGTATCGTCCCGAAGATGAGATCACGGTGCTGTGCGGCGCCACCGAAGCCCTCAGCGCGACCCTTCTGGGTCTGCTCGACCCCGGGGACGAGGTGGTGCTGCTCGAGCCTTTCTACGACTCCTACCCGGCTCTGGTCGCGATGGCCTGCGCCAGGGCCCGTTTCCTGACCCTCCGACCGCCCCACTTCGAGCTCGATCTCGAGGCGCTCGACCGGCTGCTCGGACCGCGCACCCGGCTGCTTGTGCTCAACAGCCCCAACAACCCCACCGGCAAGGTGTTCAGTCCCCAGGAGCTGCAGGCCATCGCCGAGCGAGCCCGACGCCACGACTTCGTGGTGCTCTCGGACGAGGTCTACGAGCACCTGGTCTATCCCCCTCACCGCCACATCCCCATCGCCACCCTGACGGGGATGCGCGAGCGCACAATCACCGTTTCCTCCTTCAGCAAAACCCTCAGCATGACCGGCTGGAAAGTCGGCTACGCCATGGCCCCACCCGAGCTCACCGCGGCCGTGCGCAGCTCGCACCAGTTCCTGACCTTCTGCTCCATCGCCCCGCTGCAGAGCGCTCTGGCCCGCACTCTGGACCTTCTGCCCGACTATCTGCAACAGGTGGCCAGCGAGTACCTGGCCCGCCGCGACCTGCTCGCCGATGGCCTGGGAGCGTCCAGGCCCGCGGGGACCTACTTCGTCGTCAAGACCATCGAGCCGACCCTGACGGCCGAGGCATATTGCCAGCGCCTCACGCGAGAGGCCCGCGTGGCGGCCATTCCCTGCAGCGCCTTCTATCGTTCCGGTGCGGGAGACCACCTGATCCGCTTCGCCTTCTGCAAGAGCCTGGAGGTTTTGGACGAAGCGGTACGCCGCGCTCGGGCCTGGAGCCCCTGACCTACAGGGAGTCAGGCCGCAGGGCGGCGAAGGCTTCACGATTCTCCCATGGGCATACAACTCGAGCGACTGAATCAACTGTTCGAGTTCCTCGTCAGGGTGCAAGAGTTCTGGACGCAGCCGTGGACGCGGCTCGAACAGCTGCCCTGGTCCTCGACCCTGCAGACGAACTCCGAAGGAGCGACCTGGCGGATCGGTCCTGATGCGCCCCTGTACGCGGCTTTGACCGAGGTTGCCGACTTGCTCGAGCACGAGGCCTTCCGGCTGAGGCTGGGCCAGGAATGGCTGGAGGGTCCGCAGGTGGCCTGCCCACTCCGCTGGCAGGAAGTGCGCCTGCGTCGCCTGGAGAGCGGATTGGAGCTGAAGGTCCAGGGCCCCACCCACTTGCGCCATGATCTGCTGCGCAGCCTCGGACTGCCGGAGCGACCGGAGCCACCCTACCAGGTCACTCCCCACAGCGTGCTCTATCTTGAGCCGTTGGCGCTCGATTACTCCGAGTTCCTGGCCCGTCTCACCAAAGCGCTTCCCGATGTGGACGACCTTCCCGCGTCCCTGGCCTCCTTTACCGGCCCCGCGCCGGCCAAGCCAGAGCCCCTGTATCGCCAACCATTGTGGACTCTCAGCATCAGTGCCGAGCAAGAGGAGGTGGCTCATCGCCTGGCTGTGCGACCGCTGGTGCTGGTGGAGGGAGGGCCGGGAACCGGCAAGAGCCATCTGGTGGCCAATCTGCTGGGCCACTGCCTGGCCCTGGGCCTGCGAGTCCTGGTCACCGGGCCGTCCTCGGCTGCACTCAGACCGATTCTGAGGGCCCTTCCGTCCCCATTGCGGGCCCTTTGCGTCGGCCCGGGCCAGGGCCCCGACCTCGAGCTCAGCAAACGTTTGGAGAAGACCGATCCAAAGGCCCTGCTCCGAGAGGCCGAGGTTCACAAGAACAGGCGCGAGGAGTTGCTGGAGGAGCAGGCCAGACTGGAAGAGCAGCTCTTCCTGCAGGCCATGCTGGAATACTCCGAGCGCGATGACGAGCGCGTCAGCGAGCTGGCAAGAAGGCTGCAGCTCGAGCGCGACGAGTTGGGCTGGATCCCCGGACCGGTCGGGTTGAAGCCCAACCCTCTGAGCCCGGATGAGGTGACCGAGCTTTACGACAGCAACCGCCTGACGCTGCAGGAGGAGGAGATGTTGTCCTCTCCTCTGCCCGATCGGGCCGAGTTGCTGACCGCGTCCGAGCTGGCTTCCCTCAGCGAGCTCTGGAGAGAAGTCGAAAACTATCCCGACCACAACTACTGGTCCGGGACTCCCCCCCTGGAGACCCTGGAATACCTGCCTCTGGCAGCTTCGCGGGTGGTCAGCTCGCTGCGCGCATGCGACCCCTGGTTCCTCGAGTGTATCTGGCGGGCCCGCACCAGCGAGAAGCATCGCCAGACTTACGCGGTTCTGCTGCGCGAATTCGAGCAGACCCGCAAGGAGCGCAATCGGATCCTCAAGCAGATCGGCGATCGCGATCCGACCCTCCCCTTCTTTGACGACGAGGCCCAGGAGATCTGCCAGGAGTTGCTCGAGCACGTCAATCGAGGCGGAACGGTGACCGGGATTGCGGCCACCTTCCTCAAGCCTCGCTGGAAGAAGTTTCTCAAGGGGGCTCAGGTCCGGGGCAAGTCTCCCACCAGCGAGGGTGACTTCCAGGCTTTGCTCGAGGCGATCTCTCTCAAACGCCTGAATGAGACCGAGGACCAGCGCTGGGCTCAGGAGATGGTCCTGCTCGGCCTGATGGGCGCCGAGCAAAGGAAACTGGACCGCATTGAAACCCTCAAGCGAGCCCTGAACTGGAATCTCGAGGTCTTCTCCGATTTCGAGCACCAGGCTGCCGGGGCTGGCCTTCTCTGGGAGAGAGCCATGGAGCTGGCCAGCGAGGAGAGTGGCTCAGGTCGCGTTCTGCGGCGTCTTGTTTCGTTCCTCGAGCACGAGCTGGAGCCCCTCCTGGAGCGGCGCAAAGCCTACCTCGACGTCTGCCAGCTGATGAAGCGAGCCGACCAGGAAGCCCGCTATCTCAAGAGTGCCGAGCGGTCGAGCAGCAACCCGATCTGGGGAGCTTTGCGCCAGGCTCTGGTCGAGCGAGATGAACGAGCCTACGAGCAGGCGCTGGAACAGTTGACGCGCTGGGAATCGTTGGCTCCACTGGCCCGGCGTCGGCGCGAGTTGCTCGACCTCCTCGAGCCCGTGGCGCCCGCCTGGGTGGACGCCATTCGAGAACGCTCGAAAGTACACGGTCGCACTCAGGTGCCCGGCAATGTCGCTACGGCCTGGGAGCATCGTCAGGCAGCCCAGTGGCTGCGCCAGCTTCAAGATCAGCCAGAGCCCGGGGTCTTGCTCAAACGGCTCTTTGAGCTGCGCGAGGAACTGCTGAGCGTCACCGGCGAGCTGGTCACCCAGCGGGCCTGGGCAATGCTCGGCATGCGTGCCGGCAAGCGCGAGCTGAGCCTGGAAGACTCCGCACCGGCCTGGGTCATCCCCCTCGACGAAGTGCTGGAGCGCTTCTCACCGGACGAAACACGCTTCGACCTTCTGGTGGTCGAACATGCTGGACTGTGCGACCTGCGGTCGTTAGCACTTCTGGCGTTGGCCGAACGATCCCTCATTCTGGGCGATCCCGAACGGCTCTGCCCCGAGCCAGCCGCCCAGCATGACGAGTTGGCCCGCCTGGCGGCCCCCTACCTGGCCGAGCATCATCGGGCCCGGCCGACTTCCCTGTTGACCTGGCTCGATCAAGGCGACTCGCTGCGCTTGACGGGGTCCTTCCGCGCTCGGACCGAGCTGCCGCACCTGCTGCGCCTGCTCGACAGCTCGGTGGCTGCCGCTCCCGGCCGCTCCCCGGCCCGGTCCGCCCCCCCGTTCACGGTGCTCCGGTCGCGAATGGAAGCCAGCGAAGTGGCCGCTCTGGCTCTGGCGATCGGACGGGAGTTTCCGGACCAGAGCCTGGCAGTGGCCTGTTCTTGCCAGACCCTGGGCAGGCAGGTCCGGCGGTTGCTCGAGAAGGCTCTGCCAGCCGGGTCGGTCCCGCTGGTCGGGTCCCCGCTGGAGCTTCAAGGCGAGGAGCGCGACCTGGTTCTGGTGGCGCTTCCTGACACCGAGCGCAAGCTGGTCAGTGCGGCCGATCGGCGACGGTTGCTGGCCAGCCTGAGCCTGGCCCGTGAGCAGATCTTGCTCCTGTCAGCCGGCGATCCCGAGCACGACTACGCTGCCGGCGACCTGCGCCGCGAGCTGGTGATCGGAGCCGAGGGAATCGGGGCCCTGTCGCTGGGTGGCTCGGGCTGGCGCGGACTGGTGGCCCAGACCGTGCGCAAGGCTGGTTTTCAAATGCATCCGTTCAATGAGCGCTCCGTCCTGGTTCAGGGAGGGTCGGGCTGGGCCATGGTCAGCATGCTGGGAGAGTCGGCCCCTCCCACGCGCGCCGAGCTGCTTCTGGAGAGTTGGCAGGAGCAGTACCTCGGATGGCGAGTGGTTCGCCTGCGGGCCAGCTCGTTCTGGATCGACCAGGAAACCTGTCTGCAGGGAGTCATCGCGCAACTTGCAGCTTCGGGCCTGTCGCCCCTGGAGGGCGCCCCGGCCAGTGACTCGGGCCTGCAACTGCTCAAGACCGCCCAGGAGCTGCGCCGTGAGTTGCCCGGCCTGCCTCCTTCCTCCGTCCAGGCGGCCGGTGACTACGGGCCTGGCGATTTCAACTGGACCTGGCAGCCACTGGTTCGGCGACTGTTCACCGAGCGGATCAGGGTTTCGCCGGCCGACTCAGCCGGCCACGTGCTCGAGGTCGAGCGCCAGGGTCGGCGCCTGACGGTCAGCGACCGCGAAGGGGAAGGCATCGATCTGGCCGTCAGCCCGGGTGGGCTGGATGCGGCCCTGCAAGTGATTCTCGATGCCCTTGGCCCGAGTGAGCCCCCCCTGCCGCGACCAGGGCTGGTGGTCAGCGACGACTCGGTTGAGTCTGAGCCGCACTGGTCTGAAGAGCCCACCACGGACCAGGTTGCCGCCAATGAGTTGGATGCCAGCTCTCAGCAAG
>CAYYHB010000093.1:6780-9303 GCA_964471395.1 uncultured Burkholderiales bacterium
TGGACCGAGCCGACCGGCCGGGCTGCCTCCCCCTCCACCAGGCCGCCCGTACCCAAGAGCCTGGGCGGGAATCGAACCGGTCCCCCCCAGACCACCTTTGCTCGCAAGGTCAAGCCGGCTCCATCCGCGGAGCCGACCACTCCAGCCGGAGTCGAGGCCATTCGCTCCCTGATGCTGCAGGCGTTCGAGCTGATCGAGCCGGTCTCCAACCAGACCCTGACCGAGCTGGTCGAGGGGGTCAACGAGATCGGGCTCGAGCGTGGCGGCCGCGAGCAGCGTCGGGCACCTCGTCTGCTGTGCTGCTATGACGTGCTGGGCGAGACCGATGGCACGAGCTTTCAAGCCGTGGTCAGCGAGGTCAGCCTGACCGGGGTGCGACTCGAGCTCTCCGACCGGCTCTCACGCGATGCCGTGGTGGTGCTCAGACCCGATCTCTCCAGTGAGCTGGCTCCGGTGCGCTGCCAGGTGCGCTGGTGCCGTCGCAGTGCCGAAGGCCTGGCCGCTGGCCTGGCATTCCACGAGGAGCCCGAGCAGCTGAGCCGCTCCTGGGTTGCCGTGCTGCTGCACAGTCTCGGCTTTGGCCCCGAGCACACCAACCAGCGCCGCAAGACGCTGCGCGTTCCCACCCCGAGACTCAAGGTGGAGCTCCAGGACAGGGGCACCGGCACGGCGCTCGATCTGGGCGTGGGCGGGATCTTGCTGGAGACGAGCGCCAGACTGGAGCTGAACGAGCGGCTCGAGCTCACCCTGGGCCCCCACGAGAGCTTGCCAGCCGTCCATGTTCAGGCCCGGGTGGTCAACCGGCGTGATCGGAAGGTCCCCGCTTACGGGCTGGCCTTCGTGGATCTGACCCCCTCGGCCATGAGGGCTCTGGGGGCCTATGTTCTCAGCTTTCTGGCCTCGCGAGCCAAGGGCAAACGAGCCTGATGCGCTCGCGCCTGGTCGATCTGGTCATGCTGCTGGTTGTGCTGTCTATCGGAGCCATGGTCTGGCACTATCGCGAGCACCCGACCCACCGGCAGTTCCAGGGCGAACGCCAGCTGGCCGACGCGGCCCTGGAGGGGAAGCAATTCCGCGAAGCCGTGCAGCATCTCGAGCGCTGCGTGCGGATGGCTCGCCAGATGGGCGACCTGGAGCTCGAGCACGAGTCTTTGGATGACCTGGGCTGGAGCTACTTCGAGCTGGGCGACCTGGAGCAAGCGGCCAAGTTCCAGCAGGAAGCCGTGCAACGAGCAGAAGAGGTGCACGGCCCCTACCATCCAAAGGTGGCGCTCTATCTCTCCCGACTCACCCATGTAACGCCGGACCCCAAACTGGCGCGGGAGTACCTGGCCCGAGCCGAGGCCATCTATCGCCAGACTTACCCCCCTGGGCCGGATCTGGAGGCCGCTCTGGCCCCGCTGGAGGCGCAGCGAAAGTCTCTGGCCCCCTGAGGATTTGACCTCGATCAACGCATTCTTCCTGGCTTCGAGCTAAGATGACGGTGCATGGATCTCATAGCGGGGGCCAGCGCCCCTCTGGATGGCAACCGACTCGGCAGCGGGGAATACCTCGAGCGGCCTGATGGCGCTTTGCTGGACGGATTCACGGGCTACGACGAAATCATTCTGGAGAACGGTCTGTTGCTTCGTCGCTACGACAACGGGTCGGTACGACTGGAGAACCCGGCCAGCGGAGTCATCCAGGAGGAGCGCATCGATGGCAAGCTCCTGGTGTCGCTCCCCACCGGCAAGGTGGTCTTCCAGAAGTTCGTGGGCGAGCCTCTGCTGGTCTACGATACCACCGGATCGCAGCCACCAGGACTCGCCCGGGTCAGCACCGCCAGTCTCCCCGGTGAGCACGAGCCCCGCCACGTCTACCACTTCCAGGACCGTGAAGGCGGCCACGTCATCGATCTATGCACTCTTCGCTACTACCGCATGGGCGCTCGGGCGGCGAGTTGACTCAGATCAATTCGTAACTTTGAGAAAACTGGCAAGCTGAGACCGTTCACCGCGTTCGAGAGGAGCAAGCCCAGCCCATGCATACCACGACTGCCAACACCCCCGTCAAAGAGATAGCCGGAGGACATCCCCGCATCTGGAGCGTGTTGGAGAGATTCGGGATCGATTACTGCTGCGCCGGGGGAAAGCAACCCCTGGAGCAGGCCTGCAAAGAGCAAGACGTGGCCGTGGAGGCCGTCCTGGCAGCCATCCAGGAGGTTATGCAGGGGCCGAGCAGCGGCCCCGACCTGGCCCGGCTGAGCATGAGCGAGCTGGCCGATTACATCGAACGGGTCCACCACGATTACCTCAAAAGCGAGCTTCCCAGCCTGAGAGCTCGGCTGCGACGGGTCATCCAGGTGCATGCCGAGGCTCATCCTGAGGTGGTCGAGCTGGGGCGGATCTTCGAGGACTTCGCCGACGAGCTCGAAAGCCACATGCTCAAGGAAGAGCAGGCACTTTTCCCGGCCATCCGCCAGATGGAGCGTGGAGAAGGACGGCTGCCCCTGGAGGGGCCGGTCGAGATGATGCTGCACGAGCA
>CAYYHB010000093.1:9403-18140 GCA_964471395.1 uncultured Burkholderiales bacterium
GGCGGAGCGGCCACGAACCGGCGGGTCCAACCCGAATCCGAGTCTTCAGACGGCAAGGCCTGCCCGGTCGCGCAGGTGGTCTTCCAGTCGCCCCTGGAGCCGCAGCTTCTCAACCCGACGCCAGCCCAGCCAGGCCGCGCCCACGGCGCCGTTGAACTGCACCAGCTCGGGCGGGGGGACGTTGATGGGCGCCTTCAGCTTTTCGGCCACCGTGCGGGTCATGCTCTCAAAGCGCAGAATGCCGCCCACCAGGGTGTACTCGGGCTCCATGTTGACCCGCTTCATCAGCTGCAGCGAGCGCTCCACCAGAGACGAGATGGCCCCGCTCATGATGTCGGAGGGGGCCGAGCCGAGCGAGAGCTGGTTGATCACCTCCGACTCGGCGAACACAGCGCAAACCCCGCTGATGGGCACCGGGTTGTGGGAGGTGGCGGCCAGCGGCCCTACCTCCTCGATGGCAAAGCCCATGGTGCGGGCGGTCTTCTCCAGAAAGGCACCCGTGCCGGCGGCACACTTGTCGTTGAGGCGGAACGAGCGCACCTTTCCCTGGTGGTCCAGGCGAATGGCCTTCATGGTCTGGCCGCCCACGTCCAGCACCGTGCGCGTGCCCGGGAAGAAGAAGGCGGCGCCCCGGGCGTGGGCGGTGAGGTCGGTGACCTGGGTGTCGCGGAAGCTCACCTGGTGACGCCCGTAGCCGGTGCTGACCACGTAGGCCACCTCAGCGGCGCTGATTCCGGCAGAGGTCAGCGCCTGGCGGTAGGCCTGCTCGGCGGCCTCAGCCAGCTTGAAACCGGTCTTGAGCAAGCTGGCTCCGACCACGCCCGAGCGGGGGCTGTAGAGCACCGCCTTGGTATAGGTCGAGCCGAGATCGATTCCAGCGCACAGCATCACACCGTCACCCCCTGGGCTCCCAGAATGCGGTCGCGGGCATAGAGCGCCGCTCCCAGCGCTCCCATGAAGTGGGACTCGGGACTCACGTTGACCTTCAATCCCAACATCTGGTCGAGCACCTGAACCATGGCCTGGTTGCGCGTCACCCCGCCGGTGAAGGTGACCTCGTTCTCGATGCCCACGCGGCGGGCCAGGCCCACCGAGCGGGTCCCGATGGAAAGGTGAACCCCCATCAAAATGTCTTCCACCTTCTTGCCCTTCTCCAGCCACGAGAGCACCTCGCTTTCGGCGAAGACAGTGCAGGTGGTCGAGATCTTGACCGGTTTTTGCCCGGCCAGAGCCACACTGCCAAGGTCAGACAGGGGGATCTCCAGGGCGTAGCTGGCCGCCTGCAGGAAGCGCCCGGTGCCGGCCGCGCACTTGTCGTTCATGCAAAAGTCCAGCACCTCGCCGGAGGGAAGCACCCGGATGGCCTTGGTATCCTGCCCGCCCATGTCGATGACGGTGCGGGTGGCGGGGAACATGTGCACCGCCCCCCGCGCGTGGCAACTGATCTCGGTCACCTGGCTGTCACCGAAGGTCACTTTGTAGCGCCCGTAGCCGGTGCCCACCACGTAGGAGACATCCTGCTCGCTCAAGCCGGTCGACTGCAGCACCGCCTGGAACACCTTCTCGGCCGCCTGCACCACGGCCGCGCCGGTATCCACGATGGCGTGACCCACCAGGTTTCCCTGCTCGTCGATCAGCACCGCTTTGGTCTGGGTGGAACCGACGTCCACCCCTCCAGCGTAGGCCACTTTTACTCCTTTCCGACCGCCCGCAGGCGGCGCGAGGCGAGGCCTTCGAAGAAGGCGTCGATGCGATTCTTGAGCTGAGCCTCGGAGACCACCCGGCGGTCCATCATGTCCGACTCGATGGTCAACGAGGGCAGGTCGCAGCGCTCCATCACGTCCCGGCGGATGTCGGCAAGGCCGGTGGAGACGGTGCGGCAGCTCTTGATGGGGTGAAAGACCACGCCGTCCAGCGAGAACTCGTCGGCCACCCGCAAGATCGCCTCGCTGGGGAAGAACATGCTGTCCATGGCCCGGCGCAGGCTGAGCAGCACCCCCTCGGCCAGGCTCTCCAGGGGGCGATCGAGATCGTACTGAAAACCCGCGTCCATCCCCGCGGCGGCAAACCAGAGGTAAGTGCTGCTCACGAAGCTGCCGCCCCACTCGGAGAACATCTCGTGAAAGCGGCGGAAGAGCGGGTAGCAGGGCACGCCCAGGAACATCAGGCGGTACTTCTCCTGGTGGGGGGTGCCCAGATGATGCTCGGCGCGGTACTGCATCTCCTCGAGCAGCTCTCGGAAGTAGGTCGCTCCCTGCTCGGTTCCGCGCATGGCGTTGAGCACACCCAGGTAGACCGTACCTTCGGTCAGGGCGTCGAAGCAGGCCGGCCGGCAGCGGTTCAGGGCGATGACCTCCTTCCAGCAGCGGCTCATCTCGTTGGTGTGGGCCAGGGTTTTCTTCAAGCTCTCAAGGGAGAGCTCGCGCCCCGTGATGCTCTGGCACAGGCCGATCAGCTCCTCGATCTGGCGCTGCACGTAGCGCCGGTCGCGCTCGAAGCCCGGGCTGCCGGGCGGCTCATCGAAGCCGGCCGAGCGCGAGCCCGGCACGTCCAGGGTGAACACCGGGCAGTGGTGCATCCGCTCCCAGATCTCAGCCCACTTGATATAGGTATTGCAGGCGTTGGTGGCGATGGCCAGGGAGGGTTTGGGGATGCGTCCCATGGGGTGCTCGCCATCAGACAGCTGCACGGCCACGTCGGCTTTGACGTAGCCGCAGATGTCGGGCGAGTAGCCGTAGTCCTCGGCCCGGGCCAGAAAGTCGTGGGCCACCCGGCGCACGGCCGTCTGCAAGGAGTTGATCTCGGGAAAGACCGGGAGGAGATCAAAAGCCCGCAAGACCTCGCCCAGGCTTCCCATCACGAAGACATAGGCCGTCTGGCGGCCCGACTCGGAGGCCTGGCTCAGCTCCTGGAACCAGTCGCGAAACAGGGCCCCTCCGCGACTTGCCCCACGACCGACGATGGTGTCTGTCACTGTCTCTCCCTTCAATCGAACAAGAGGTTCTCGACGAACGTCTCGAGCTGGATCTGCACCTGGTCGAAGCTGGTCATGCGCTCCTCGAACTCGCTCACGAAGTAGGCCACGCCCTCCTCGTCGAGGGCCTTGGAGTAGGCCACCTGCTCGTCCAGGCCCGGCTCGCACATCTTGGCGGCGGCCAGAATGGCCGCCTCGGCCCCGCACCCGCGCAGCCGCTTGAGCAGCATGGCTTCCTTGGGCCGCAGGGCGTCTCGCTGCACGGGGCTGTAGCTCGACTGCTCGACGTAGGCGCGGGCCAGGTTGTGCCAGGGATCCCCATCCAGCGGCACCGGGCCCAGAATGAAGCGCAGGCCGATCAAGAGGTCGTCGTCCACCACGTAGCACGAGCGGGCCACCGCCCGCAGCATGTCGAGCGGGGGCTGCTCGCAGAACCCTCCCTCCCAGACCACCCTCACCTTGTCGGTCTTGCGGGCCGGGCGCTCTTTGATCAGCTCCAGGGTCGACTCCAGGAAGCGGTTGTATTCCGGCCGCCCGATGAGACCGGCCAGGGCCACCAGAACGTAAGCTTCGTCCACCGGCACGAGCCAGGGGCTCTCGCGCTTGAGACTGTACAGCTCCTCCAACAGCTCGCGACCGCGATTGTAGACGGCGATGCTCTCTCTCAAGGCGGCCGCGTCGACCCCGCCCAGATCCTGGGCCAGGCGCAGGTACTCCTCGCGCAAGTATTCGGGGGCGGCCGCCGAGCGGGCGTTCTGGGGAAGGTAGAGCACCTGGCAGGGGTAGCTCACGTTGCGCCCCCAGATGGCCGCCAGATTGCGGGCCGCGTCACAAATCGGGTGCGAGACGAAGAAGTCGAGCGGCAGCTTGCTCGAGAGCGCGGCCTCGAGCGAGGTCTTGAGGATGGAGCAAAGATACGACCCGAAGTGCGACTCGGCCCGGCGGGTCTCGAGCTGAGAACCACGCACCTTGACCGGCAAGAGGCCGGCGGCGTGGGCGATCTCTTCGGGGAAGTAGACCTGGAAGTGGCCCAGCACCCTTCCGCCCTGCTCCTTCCAGCGGTTGACGGTGGGGAACTCGGTATCCTCCACCAGCTCGCGGCAGAGCTCGAGGCGCTCCTCGAGGCTGGTTGCCTTCCAGTCGGGCAAGAGCTCTTTCATGGCACCACGATCCCTCTCACCAGCTCGCCCTTGCGCAGCGCATCCAGGCCCCGCGCGATGTCCTGCAGGGGGAAGCGGTGGCTGACCATGGGGGCCAGCCGGATCACCCCGCTTCTCACCAGCTCGATCACCCGGGGGTAGTCCACCGGGCGGCAGCCAAGCGAGCCGAGCACGTCCAGCTCGCGGAACATGATGCGGCCGGGCGAGAGCTCCACGTCGTGCGAGCAGTATCCCACCACCACCACCCGGCCGCCCCCGGCCACCAGCGACAGGGCCTGCTGCAGAGTGGGTCCGTGGCCGATGGCCTCGAAGACCACCTCCGGCGCGCCCCCCAGGGCCTTGCGGACAGCCTTGCCCAGGTTCCCCTCGCGGCCATTCAGGGCCGCCTCGGCGCCCAGCTGGCGGGCCAGCTCGAGCTTGGAGTCCACCAGGTCGATGGCCAGCACCCGGCCCCCGGCCGCCCGGGCGAACTGCACCAAGCCCAGGCCCACCCCGCCGCACCCGATGACCACCACCCGCTCGCCCGGGGCCACCCGGGCCCGACGCACCACGGCATGATAGGGCGTGGTCAGGGCGTCGGCGATGATGGCCCCCTCCTCGAGCGGAATCTCGTCGGGCAACTTGAGCAGGTGTCGGGCGTTCACCGCGATCCACTCGGCGAAGCCTCCGTCGATGTGGTTGCCGAGCATGGCCATCGAGTTGCAGATATTCTCGCGCCCCAGCCGGCACATCTCGCACCTGCCGCAGGGCAGCACCGCCGGGATCAGCACCCGGTCGCCCGCAGCCACCCCCTCGACGGCCGCTCCCACCTGCTCCACCCGCCCCGAGCACTCGTGGCCGAGAATGATGGGCGGCTTGCGGGCCGTGGCCACCCCGTGGTCGAGGTAGTGCAGGTCGGTATGGCACAGGCCGCAAGCGGCCACGCGAATGAGCGCCTCGTGCGGGGCGGGTGCCGGGCGGGGCACCTCCTCCAGCGACAGACCCCGGTCCGTGCGGTAGACAGCGGCTCGCATCATGGTCTCGATGGCGATGGACAAACGAGCATCCCCCTTGGTGGTCTGGACAGGCCCATTATGCACCCGCCGGGCCTGAGGGGGATTTGATCCAGATCAAGTCAAGCCGTCCCCGAGTGCGGCTATACTGACAGGCGCAATCACCTGCCAGGGAGGCCGCCATGCCCACGACCCAGAGCCCCAGCTTTTTCGCCCCCGCCGACCCCCAGTCGTTCGGCTTCGAGGAGATCCTCTACGAGAAGAAGGACTGGGTGGCCCGGGTCAGCATCAACCGACCCCACGTCTACAACGCCTACTCCACCCGCACCCTGCGCGAGATGAGCCAGGCCTTCGTGGACGCTTCCTGGGACGACTCGGTGGCCGTGCTGGTGCTCACCGGGGTGGGCGACAAGGCCTTCTGCACCGGTGGCGACGTGGCCGAGTACTATGAGAACTACACCAAACGTCCGCACGATTACTGGAAGTGGATGGGCGAGTTCCAGCAGTGTCTCGACCTGTTGCGCAACCTGGGCAAGCCGGTGATCGCCCGTCTCAACGGCGTGGTGGCCGGCGGGGGCAACGAGTTCAACATGGCCTGCGACCTCGCGGTGGCGGCCGAGCACTGCACCATCCTGCAGGTCGGCCCCAAGGTGGGCAGCGTGCCCTGCGGCGGCGCCACCCAGTGGCTGCCGATCACGATCGGGGATCGCCGGGCTCGCGAGATGCTCTTCCTGTGCGACAAGATCACCGCCCAGCAGGCCCTGGAGTGGGGGCTGGTCAACCGGGTGGTCCCCGCCGCCGAGCTCGACAGCTGCGTCGACGAGCTGGCCGCCAAGCTGGTGGAGCGCTTCCCCGAGTGCATTCGCTACACCAAGCAGGCGGTCAACTTCTGGAAGGATCTCTCCTGGCACACCACCATCGGCCACGGCCGCGACTGGCTGGCGCTGCACTACACCTCCCGCGAGCCCTACGAGGGCATGCAGGCCTTCGTGGAAAAGCGCCCCAGCCGCATCCGGGAGATGCGCGAGGAGGCCGCCCGGGGCGGCTCACCCGAGTTTTTGTGGGGCCCCTGGGTGAACAGCTGCTCGGGCTGCGGAGCCCGCGGACTGCCCGCCGAGCACAAGTTCTGCGGCGTCTGTGGCCAGCCGGTCGAGCCGTGATCCTGGAGGGCAAGCGGGCCCTCGTCACAGGCGGTGCCGGGGGCATCGGAGCGGCCGTGGTGCGGGTGCTGACCCGGGAGGGGGCCCGGGTGGCGGTGGTCGACCGGGCCATCGCGCCCGAGGCAGAGCTTTCCATCGTGGCCGACGTGCGCGAGCCGGCCACGCCGGTAGTGGAGCAGGTGGTGGCCTCGCTGGGAGGGCTCGACCTGCTGGTTCTGAACGCCGGCATCAACCGCGACGGGGTGCTGTGGAAGCTGAGCGAGGCCGACCTGGACGAGGTGCTGGAGGTCAACTTCAAGCACTGCTTCCGCTACCTGGCCGCGGCCGCCCGGCCCATGCGCGCCCAGCGCTCGGGCAAGGTGGTGGTGGTGGGCTCGATCAACGGCCTGCGCGGGCGGTTCGGACAGGCCAACTACTCGGCCTCCAAGGCCGCCTGCATGGCCCTGGCCCGCACCGCGGCCCGCGAGCTGGGGCCCCACAACATCAACGTGAACGCCGTGGCCCCGGGGCTGATTCGCGGTGTCATGGCCGAAAAGATGCCCCCCGCGGCCCTGGAGCGCTCGCTGGGCGAGACCGCCCTGGGTCGGCTGGGAGAACCCGAGGAGGTAGCCGAAGTGGTCGCCTTCCTGCTCAGCGAGCGGGCCCGTCACGTGACCGGCGCGGTGCTGGTGGTAGACGGGGGGCAGATGGCCTGAGGCGAGCGGAGCGGAGCGACCTCGGCTTGGCCGGAGGGGCAGGTCGGGCGACCTGGGCCGGCCGGCGAGCAGGACCTGGGCGATGCGACCCGGCTTGCCGGTGGGCCGACCGAACCTCGGCCGGACCCGGCGAGCCGCGAGCTGGCTCGGGACCCGGGACGCCGCAGGTCCAGGGAAGTGACCTTTGAAGGAGGATCCATGATCACCACGCGCATCGAAGGAACCGTCGGCTATCTCGTGCTCGACCACCCGCCCCTGAACATTCTCACCATCGCCATGCTCGACGAGCTCGACGCCCGCCTGGCCGAGCTGGAGAAAGAGCCCCTGCGGGTCCTGGTGCTCGAGACGCCCCACCGGGCCTTCTCGGCCGGAGCCGACGTGGGAGAGCACATGCCCGAGCAGGCCGAGGCCATGCTCCGGGCCATGGGGCGCACCCTCTCGCGGATACTGCGCTTCCCCGCTCCTACCCTGGCCGTGGTCAACGGCGCCTGCATGGGCGGGGGACTCGAGCTGATGCTGGTGTGCGACATGGTGGTGGCCGCCGAGAACGCCCGCTTCGCCCTGCCCGAGATCCGTCTGGGCGTGTTCCCCCCGCTGGGCATCGCCCTCTTGCCCCGCCTGATCCCCACGCGGGTAGCCTGGGAGCTGATCTTCACCGGCGCCACCCTGGACGCCGCCCGGGCCCGCGAGCTGGGCCTGGTCAACCGTGTGGCCCGCCCCGAGCAGCTCCCCGAGGCGGCCCGCGAGCTGACCGACTCGCTGGCCTCGCTGAGCGGCTCGGCCCTGCGCCTGGCCAAGAAGGCGCTGCACCTGGGCCAGGACGCCTTGCAGTCACTGCAGGCCATCGAAGAGCTCTACCTCAAGGAGCTGATGGCCCACGGCGACGCCGTCGAGGGGCTGCGCTCGTTCCTGGAGAAGCGGCAGCCGGTCTGGAGCTCTTGAGAGCGATAGCCCATCCGCCTTCGAGCTCTCCTCAGGCCGGAGCGCGCCGTCCGCTCCTGGCGCCGCCGCTCCGGGCGCGCGTTTGATTCCGTAGAACGCGGGCTCCCGCCCGAGGACGGATCATGATCCGCTTGCGAGCCCGATCACGACGAACGCGCGTTCCGGGCTCCGGCACAGGCGACGAGAGGGCTCTTGATCCGGATCAAAGACGAGCCGCCGTCGATGGGCATCATGAAGGCATGACCAACCTCGTCGCCTGCCCCCGCCAGGTCTCCACCTGCCTCACCCCCAGCAACGTCTGCCAGACCATCGGCCACACTCCGCTCCTGCCTCTGGCGCGATCGAGCCAGGAGACCGGTTGCAACGTGCTGGCCAAGGCCGAGTATCTCAACCCCGGCGGCAGCATCAAGGATCGCATCGCCCACTTCATCCTCGATCAGGCCGAGCGACGGGGCGAGCTCAAGCCGGGAGGCACCATCCTGGAGGTAACCAGCGGCAACACAGGCATCGCCCTGGCCATGATGGGCGCCATGAAGGGCTATCGGGTGGTGATCATGATGCCCAGCTCGGTGAGCCAGGAACGGCGCAACATGATCTGCTCCTTCGGGGCCGAGCTTCACCTGCTCGAAGAGTTGCTGCACATCCAGTCGGCCGTGGTTCGGGCTGTAGAGATCGCCCGCCAGGACCCCCAGGTCTTCCTGCCCAGCCAGTTCTCAAACCCCGACAACCCGCTCTGCCACGAGCTGACCACCGGTCCGGAGATCCTCACCCAGACCGGCGGCAAGCTCGACGCCTTCGTCATGGGGATCGGCAC
>CAYYHB010000094.1:0-9286 GCA_964471395.1 uncultured Burkholderiales bacterium
CCCTACAACCAGGCCCCCCGCTTCGGAGCCATGCTCAAAGGCGGCGCCCTGGGAGCGCTCACGGGCAGCATTCTGGGGGGCCTGGCCTGCGCTCTGGCACCGGATACGATGGCTCTGGTGGTGGGCGGCCTGGGAGCGGCCGGCACCATGGGGCTGAACGACGCCTGGCGCAACCGCTACGTAGCCAAGGTTCTGGTGGGCAAGCCGATCGAGACGGACGCTTACCGCCAGACCGGGACCCGGCCCCGAGAGGCCATCAACAGCCTGACGGAGGACCTGCACCGGGCTCTGGGCAAAGGCAAGGAGCAGCTCACCGGCACCCCCTACGACGAGAGCGCCCACAAGTTCGCCGGCAAGATTGTCGAGACGCTCAAGGGCCAGGAGCTCTGAGGCAGAGCAACAGGGCCAGGGCCAACCGATACAGGGCAAAGGGCAGCAGCCCCCAGCGGGGCAAGATGGCCAGGCACAGACGGATGGCCAGAAATCCACTGCTGGCCGCGGCCATAACGCCCACCAGCAGAATCAGCGGATCCCCTCCCTCCCAGCGCAGCAGCTTGTAGAGCGTGGCCCCCAGAATCACCGGGAAGCCAAGCAGAAAGCTGAAGCGGGCAGCCTCTGTCCTGGTGAGCCCCAGTATCCGGCCCGCCGCCATAGTCGTGCCTGAGCGCGAAGCTCCGGGAAAGAGCGCCAGCACCTGGCTCACTCCCACCACCAGCGCTTGACGCCAGCTCAACTCGCGCATGTCGAGTCGGCCCGGGGAACGGTCAGCCAGGGCCATGACAAGGCCCACCAGCGCCAGCCAGAAGGCCACCGACAGCGCTCCCTGAAAGTGCGACTCCAGGAAATGCTCGAGCAGAAAGCCGGCGCTCGCCACCGGCAGGCTGGCCAGAGCCAACCGGCCCAGCAGGCGCCGAGCAGCGGGGTCCGGCTCGCGACCAGGTCTCAGGCATGCGAGCAACCGGCTGAAGTCGGCCCGAAAGTAGGCCATCAGGGCCACCAGCGTCCCTCCGTGCAGGGCGACATCAAAGCCCTTTCCAAGGTAGGGCCAGCCGGCCATCTCAGGAATAAGCCGCAGATGAGCCGAAGATGAGACCGGCAGAAACTCGGTCAGACCCTGGACCAGCCCCAGCAGGGCAGCCTGCTGGAGCGGAGTCAACGGTTGGCGGTCGTCTTGTTCATGTAACGAGCGGCATACTGACGCAGGCCATGGGCGAGCCCCTCGGCGATACGCTGGCGATACTCGGGGGTGTTGAGCAGCTTGCCCTCGGCCATGTTGGATAGGAAAGCGGTCTCGATCAACACTGCCGGCATGCGGCTGTGAGAGAGCACGTAGAAGCGATTCTTCTGAATGCCGCGATTGGCCCGACCGGTGGCCGACAGCAGATTGCCGTGAAGTTCCTGGGCCAACAGATAGTCGCTGGATTTGTAGTAGTGCACCGAGGTGCCGTTGGCAGCGGCCCCGGCGGCGCTGTTACAGTGAACGCTGACGAACAGGTCTGCGCCGTAATCCTGAGCCACCTTGACCCGGGCCCCCAGTTCCTGACTTGCGCTGGAGCCCGCCCAGGAGACATCCACGTCCTCCGTGCGCGTCATCACCACGTTCCAGCCCTCGCGCTTGAGGACTTCGGCCAGGCGAAAGCAGATGTCCAATGTGATATCGGCCTCACACACGCCCAGGGCCCGATTGATAGCCCCTGGATCGGATCCCCCGTGGCCCGCATCGATGCAGATCACCCCGCCGATCTTGGGAAAGCTGGTCGCCCCATAGCCCTGGTTGGAAGTGTAGTCGAGAGGAGCCTGGTCGAGCACTTCGATCACCAGGCTATTGGGGGTATCGCCCGGGGTCAGGCGGGTCTGGGCTGGCTTGGAGAGCTCCATCACCACCCGCACGACTGCCGCGGGCTCGGCCGAAAACTGGGACACGCGGACATTCTGGAGGAAGGCTCCCTGGGAAGCAAAATCCTGCTTGGGGCCTACCAGCGCCGCTTTGGGGATATCAAGCACAAAGCGGTTGTCCGGTTCCTTATAGCGTCGCCACTCATACTGGATGGGCCCGGAGGCGCTCAAGACCAGGCGGTGGCCCCCGACCATGGGCTCGAACACCACCGAGGTGATCTTCTCTCCGGGAAAGGCCTGGGCGGGGGCAGCCGGACGCTCGGCCGGTAGACTGAGACTGAAGGCCAGTTGCCCGGCAGCGCTCGAGGCCGGCCTGAGGCTGACCCCAGGAGCGGTGGGCACGACGATCCGGCTGACGGCTGGCCCGAGCTCGAACTGTCCCAGGCGAATGTTACCCAGCTGGGGGTGTTCGAGCTTGTTCGAACCCGTATCCAGCACCGCCCCGGGAATGTCGATCACGTATCGATCGGGCTCACGCAGACTGAATGTTTTATAGCGCACTGGCAGGGTGGAGTCGATCACCAGACGCTGCCCTTCGACCCTGACCGAGCGGATCAACGGCTCGAGCCAGGCATTCTTGTCCTTCACGGTCAGCCGGGCACCGAGCACGTCCTCCAGGATGGAGAGCGGTACGTGGGGCTGGCCTTCAATCTCTTGCGCCACGATCTCGAGCTGGCGACCGGTGGGCTCATCCGGGAAGCGCTGTTGACCTAGCTCGAGGCGCTGGGTCTGGTTGCCTTTGCGGCCCACCAGAGCTTTGCCGTCCCAGCTGAGCGTGACCCCGAACGTGCGCGCCAGAACGGCCAGCTCGGGTGCACTGGCCCGAACCATGAATTCGTCCGGCAGACTGGTGGCCAGCGTTCCCAAGGTCAGACTCCCGCCCGGGTAATTGACCCTGAGCTGCGTGGCAGCCTTGATCGTGACTTCGTGGGCCTCCGGGCCATCCTGAGCCAGGGCGACCAGGGGCGACCCGAGAGCGAAAAGGGCCAGCAAGGCAATCAGCCGCAGTTTTCTCATGTGCGCTCCTTCCGCAAATCAGACAGGTCAGGTCGAGCCAGGTTTCTTGTCAGCGCTGGCTTTTGATCGGTTGGGTGGGCGGCGAGGCCGCGGGACGTTCGTGGACCAGGGTCCAGACAAATGAGCCCAGCATCAGGATTCCCCCCAGGAGCAGCAACCAGCCCCAGGGGAGCGGGCGGGCTTGAGAACGCTTGACCCGACTCGAGCGGGGCCGGGGAGCAGATGTAGCCCGGGTCTTCTTCTCCAGACCCTCCACGCTGCGTCGCATCCGGCGAACCGGTTCAGCCGAGCTATGCTCACGAACCGCTCGACCCATACGATAGGAAGTGCCGCTCAGACAATCTCGTCAAGCTCGGGTAGGGCAGAGACGACATCCCTCCTCCTTTCGGGTCAATGTGTCTGAGAAATTTCTTCTCGACTTGAAGAAAATCCTTCGAGCAGGGAGAACGGCTGGAGTCGAGGCGGTACAAAGAGGCAAAGCATGCTTGGACCCGAATCATGCGACGCGTGTTGATCGATACCCACATCCACCTGGATGCTAAGGCTTATGCTGACGACTGGCCGGCGGTGCTCGATCGGGCCGTCGAGGCCGGTGTAGCCCATGTGGTGACCCCGGCCACGACCCTGGAATCGGCCCGCCGACTGCTGAAAATGGCCTCCGAGGATGACCGCGTTCGGCCCGCAGTGGGAGTTCATCCGCACGAGGCGGGCTCGTGGTGTGCAGAGCAGCTCGCCGAGCTCTCCGAGTTGGTGGAACGTGCCGTGGCCGTGGGCGAAATCGGGCTCGACTTCCACTACGACTTCGCCGCGCCCGAGCAACAGCTATGCTGTCTGCGGGCTCAGCTTGATGTGGCCCGGGAACACTCGCTACCGGTCATCTTGCACTGTCGTGAAGCCGAAGAATCCCTTTACGAGGAATTGCGCCGGGCCCGCCTTCCTGCTGGAGGCGTGGTTCATTGCTTCACAGGAGGCTGGGAATGGGCCGAACGCTTCCTCGAGTTGGGCTACTTCCTGGGGATCACGGGTATGGTCACCTTTCCCAAACTGGCCGACATCCACGAGGTTGCCCGCCGTATCCCGCTCGAGCGCCTCTTGCTGGAGACCGACGGGCCTTATCTGGCTCCCATTCCGTTCCGAGGCAAGCGCAATGAGCCTGGCTACGTTCCCCTGATCGCGAGCAGGGTGGCCGAGTTGCGCGGTGTTGACTCTGAGCAAGTGGCCCGGGCGACCAGCGCCTCGGCAAACAGACTTTTCGCCCGCCAGTGAGCGGCCACTTCCTGCTCGGTCTGGGAGGGCTGGGCTCGCGGCTGGTCGGCCAGTCCTGCGATCTGCTCGCGGGTCGATCAGGTGGCGGTCGATTCATCGCGGGCCTCATCGATTCCGACAAGGCTTCCCTCAGTAGTCTTTCAGACAAGCCCTGTCAGACCTACCTGATGGGAGCTCAGGCAGCCGAGAAGCTGCTGTTGAATCCGGGCGAATGGGAGCGACTCGTTCCCCCTGGCGTTCAGCCCGAATTGAGGCGCTCTGGCTGCGGCGCCATCCGAATGCTGGGGCGCCTGGCCTATCTGACCCACTATCGCTCGCTGCGCGAGTGGCTTGCGCCTCTGTTGCTCGATCTCGGGAAGGCCGGCTCGATCCGGGTCACCCTGGTCAGCTCCCTGGCCGGAGGGACCGCCAGCGTGCTGCTTTGCGAGCTTCCCTTCCTGCTCCGCCATTTGAGCCAGGAGCTTCTTCCCAACATCCCTGTGACCGTCGAGGCACTGATCCTCAGCTCCGCCCGACCTGCCCGCCACGAGCGGGGGGCATCCAATCCCTATGCTGCCCTGATCGAGCTCAATCACTGGCAGGCTTCGGACACGGTCTATCGGCTGCAGATTCCAGGCGAAGCGGAGTGGGAGTGGTCGAGCCCACCCTTCGAGCATGTCATTCTCTTCAGCTGTCGAGACCTGGAGGAACCGAGCGAGCGTGAGGCTTTGGGCTTACAGGTAACGGCCTGCCTGGGTCTCCCTTTGTGGCCGCCCTACGCGGCCCTGGCCGAGGAGGTTGGGCGGCGGCAGGCGGCCTTCTGGGGTCAGGCAGACAAGCGAGGGAATCCGGTTGCATGCTTCAGCCTGGGAACCTCCTCGGTCTCTCTGCCCTTCGATGAGATTCGTACGGCCCTGGCGTCCCGCATCCTGGCCGGGCTGGTGGAACGATGGCAACACGCCATCACGCGCCAATCGGACGGGACCGAGCCCCCCCGGGCCGCCCTCGACTTCCTCCACCGGGAGGCGCTGGCACGCCACGTCTTCGTAGAAGAGCTTGTTCGGGCGTCGGGCGGACCCGGGACCTTCCGCCAGAACCGCGAGCTCGCTGCCCTGCGCGAGGAGTTAGAGCGCAAACCCTCCCAGGGACCGGCCCTGGTGGCCCGCCTGCGATCCCTCGAGGGTCTGTTCCTGGCAACTCTGGGCGAGACCCAGCCCGACGGCCTATTTGGCAGGGTTTCCGAGCGAGGGGCCGAGCTGGTCACCCGTGGCACCAGGGCCCTGACCGACGAGGTGAATGCCTTCTTTCGCAGTGAACGTCCGCTGGGATACGCCACCTATCTGGAGCAGCTCTCCGATGCCCTGGGCGACCGCCTGCGCTCGCTCTACGAGGAAATGAGCCAGCTCGAGCTGGATGAGCTTCGGCTCTCGCAAGAGAAAGAGCAGGGACTGCGCCAGGCTGAGGCCGAGGATGTGGGCGTGCTCGATCGCGTCTTTCGCCGCAAGCGAACGAGCTCACCCTCCGGCCCCCTGGCCGAGCTGATCGAGCGCTACTACCAGTGTCGACTGGGACTGCATATCCACCGCGAGGCCTGGAACGCCTTCCAGGAGTTGCTGCTGCTGGTCGAGCGGCTCCGCTCGGAAGTGCGCACCCTGTATGACTACCTCGAGCAGATGTACACTCTGCTCAAGGAGCGTCACAGCCAGGCCCTGGGCCAGATCTTCTCAATGCCGGGCGAGGTGCTGATCAGTCGCTCCGAGGTGGACGAGTATCTGGCCGACCGGGCCGCAGCTGACCAGGTGGACAAATCGATCGGGTGGGTTCGGGACGCGCTGCAACTCGAGCTGATCGAACTGCCGCACCATTTCAAGCCCAGGGACACAGTCCAGGCCATGATCGCGGCAGTGGGACAGCGACTCGAAGGTCTCGAGGGCATGGATGCAGTGGAGCAATTCTTTCAGCGGTATCAGGGGGAAGCCGCCCAAGCCCAGCTCGAGCAATTGATGGCTCGTGCCCGTCCCGCCCTGCGACCGCGTCTCCACCTTGAGGATTGGACACTCCAGGAAGCTGTCCTGGTAGCCCTCCATTCAAGAGCTGCCGAGGAAAGCCCGGGAAACCAACAGTTGATCGCATTTCTTCATGAGCATGGACGCAACCTCAGCATCGTTCCCTACCTGAGCCGCGAGCGACTGGTCTTCCTGCGTCTTGCGGGAGGGTTCCCACTGCGTGCCCTTGATCTGACTACACTGCACCAGGCCTACCTCAGCGAGCTCCAGGGCGCGAGGATTGCGCCCCATTGCCGCACCGACGAGCGCTGGCGGGCTCTCTCTCGCCCTTCGCGGTCCGAGTGCGAGCGGCTCTGGGAAACCCTGGCCGTCGCAGTCCGGCTGGGTCACCTGGAGGCGGGCGATTTCTTCAGCAGCGTTCGCTGCTCGGAGATGACATCGATCATGGCCTGCCAGGCCCTCTATGCCGAAGTGGAAGAGGGTGTCCTGACTGAGGTCAATCTCCTGAGAAGATTGGAGCGCTGGCAAGAGGAGTGGATCGAAGAGCAGGGCGTGCAGGCCTTCCTCGCGTTACTCGAGCAACCTGACCAGGGGCTACTTTTGCTCGGTCGCAACCTGCAAGAGCCGCTGCGGAGGGCTTCCGCTCGCCTGCGCGACCAGATGCAAACCTCTTGGGCGGAGTGGGACGCACTCATCGCCGGCTATTTGAGTGCCTCTCCCACCGTGACCGGGGCCGACCTGGTTGAGATCCCGGCTGGCTTTCGCAGTTGGGCCATGAGCCGTTACGAGCAGGTGCACCCCTCCGACCGGGTGAGCTTCCGGGCAGCAACGCGAGCACTCGAGGTGCGTGCGACAGGCGACCGAAACCACCTCGAGGCCGCCTGCAGACGACTTGTCGAGAGCCAGCAGCAGACGGACCAGGAACGCTTCGCCCGCGCGGTTGGCGAGGTGGTCGACTCTTTTTGTCAGGCGCTCGGCTGGCTTTCAGGCCGGCCTCTTGGACTCAACACAATCTGGGGGAAGCTGGTCCAGACCTCGGAGTTGCGCATCAAAATCCCCTCTCCCTTTCCGCTCCTGGCCTGCCAGGGAGCGATGCTGACCTACCAGGATGTGGCCAACCTGCGCCTTCTGATCGAGCAATTCGGCCGAGAGCATCGCTTTGGCGTCCTGCTCGTAACCGGCGACCGCGAATCCAATCGCGCCATCCTGTCAGAGGGCTTCTCGAGTCTGCCCCCCCATGCACTGATCTTGCTGACTCCTGACGATCTCGTGCGGATAACTGCCGGCGAGAATCGTCTGTCCAACCTGGTGAGCAGCATCCTGGCACAAGTTGACCTGACGGTGATCTCGCCCTTCGTTACAGAGGGGCCTGTCCCGCCCTCAATGTTTTTCGGCCGGGAGAGCGAGCTCAAAGAAATTCTTTACCGACTCGAGCACAGCAGCCTTGCCCTGGTGGGACCTCGTCTCATCGGCAAGACCTCGCTCTTGCAGCGAGCGCTTGAAGTCTTGAGGCGGGGCGAGCTGGCCGTCTTCTATCTCGACTGCCAATCCCTGGCTCGAGGCTCGGACTTCCTGCTCAGTCTGGCCGCCGAGCACCTGAGCGATTGGGAGCCTCGCATGAGCTTTGCGGCCATCCTGATGGAGTTGCAGCATCGCCACGAGGGGCGCCAGGTACTCCTGGTCCTTGACGAGATCGACCTTCTGCTCACAAACGATCAGGCCAACTCCGAGTTTCTCGGGCGGGCGTTCCGTCAGGCCGCGACCGAGGGAAAGGCCCGCTTCCTCTTGTGCGGAGCCAGTGCTCTGCACCATCGTCTGCACCAGGCCGATTCGGCCTTCTGCAACTTAGCCCATCCTGTAAAACTTGGCTTTCTTCCCGCCGATGAGGCCTCAAATCTCATATTGGAGCCACTCGAGCAGATGGAGATTCGCTTCGAGAACTCTCAGGAGGCTCTCGACCTGCTTCTCTTCGTGACTGCGGGTCACCCCAACCTCATTCAAAGGGCCTGCATCGCTCTGGTGGCCAGGCTGAGCCGTTCGAAAACTCGGCAGGTCGACCGAGAAATGCTGGAGGAGGTTCTCCGGGAGGGCACCTTTGGGGAAGAGTATCTTGCAACCCTCTGGGGCTCGAGCGGGATGAAAGAGAAAATCGTCTCGCTGGCAATCGAGCAAGATGAGGAGTTGACGACTCAAGAGTTACGCGGTCGGCTGGAATCAGACTTCCAGATCGAGCTGGACATGCCCGAGCTGGTGGACAGCCTGGAGAATCTCTGTCTCTACGGAATTTTGGAAAGACGCGGCTCGCGGTTTCAATTCGCCATCCGCTCCTTCCCCGAGGTGGTGCGCCACCTGATGGACGTGCATCAAGGCGTGGAGCAGTATCGGGAAGGCTTAGTGAAGAGGGCCTGACTCCGCGGAGGAACTCCTGCCGGGTCGTAGAATCTGCAGCAGCATTTTGCAGTGCAACTTGCGCACGTGACTTGGAGGAGAAACCAGAATGAAATTCCGCACGAAATTCGTAGCGGTGGCCTTGGGGGTCCTGAGCGCTGTCTTGCTCAATGCCTCTTCGAGTCAGGCCGCCACCACCTGGGACGCGGTGAAGAAGAAAATCGAAGGCTGCAAAGACTATTCCTTGACCTATGCTTACAACGGCCCTAAGGGCAAGTTCAACTTTGAGTACGTCTATATCGCCTCGCCCATGAAAGTCCGCACCAAGATTCTCCGCGGCAGCGACCGCAATGTCGGAACTGTCACGATTTACGATAAGGACAAGGACGCCAACACGGTGGCCTATCGGGTGGGCTCGTCGCAGCTCAAGCGCAGTCTCGATCACAAGGACGTGACCGGCACCGCCTTCTACCAGGGCGTCTATACCCTGGTTCTCAGCAACGTGAAGGGCGCTACCCCCAAGGTGAGCGCGGGCGAGACCATGAAGGGCAAGGCCACCACCCTGTTCGAGTTCAACGTGGGCGCTGGCGGCACTTACAAGATCTGGGCCACCGACGATGGCGACATCGTGCAAACCCAGAAGATCGAAGGCGCCAAGGTGACCGAGGAGCGCAAGTTCAGTGACATCAAGTGGGATTCCAATCCCAGCACCGCCTGGTAGGCTGCTAAAGTGC